>JADLDG010000023.1 GCA_020846775.1 Nitrospirota bacterium | reverse complement strand
TTGCCGGAGAGCTGATAGGAGCACAGGGTAAACCTGTTGACATAGGCGGCTATTATCACCCTGATCCGGAGAAGACATCCAGGGCGATGCGTCCAAGCGCAACCTTCAACGCTGCCCTGGCGGCTATTGGTTAAATCAGATAATTTCAGGAGTTCCAATTTAGTTTTACCGTAAGAGAAGATATCGGCAGACATAACAGGGGGGGGTGATGAGACAGACCCCCTGCTGTAATTTAGGCCAACATCATATTCCCTGTCAGGATGGATGTTGGCCTTTTTATTTGGGTGATAGCGGTTTTAGGGGTTCTGAAATAATTTAAGGGTTTATGACTGAAAGGGAATTATTGAATGAGGGAGAATCTTTTGAATAATATGGTTAACGTTAAGAGTGAGATGGATATACCTGAGCCATACTGTAATACCCCTATCGCAAGGATCCTGTTATCTCATAATAGATGTCTCGATCCGGAACAATATGACAGGGCTGAAGTTCTTGTACTTATGTGTATGGATAACCGTCAGGCCCTGAGGCTACCTAAGAAATTCGCATTTATTGTACGAAACGGCGGTGCGACGCGAAATGGGGTTTCCTTTTCTCTATCCTTTACAGTAGCGGTAGGCGGTATACGGCATATAGCGGTGATCGGCCATAGTGATTGCATGATGGTTGATCTTGAGTCAAGGAGGATGGATTTTGTGAGAGGGCTGTCTGAATGTGGCGGATGGGATAAGTCTGTTGCAGAAAGTTATTTCCACGATTCATGCCTGTTATACAATAAGAAAGATGCGGTAAGTTCAGTGCTTTCCGAGGTTGATATTATCCGCACCCAATTTCCCGGTATTGTTGTTGCACCGCTATATTACTCTTTAGAGGATGACCTTCTGTATCTGATCAATTGAGACGATGAAGTAAGATAACTATTGGCTTTTTAATCTATTTAGATTATAAATGAGGTGATGGTATCAAGACTTGGGAGCGAAAGGTGAAATCAAAAGGGCAGATAGAGGCTGAGGTCAGCAATGCCATGACCAAGTTTGAGCTTGAATACATGGGACGCGGGCCGAAAGAGACTAAGACATTCATAATAGACGACATGGTCATCGTGAGGCTTAAAGGCGTTCTTACCGACGCGGAGCGGCATCTCACCAAGACTCAGGAGGGGAGAGACCTGGTCAAGAAGGTAAGGGCGACCATGTTGGAGAGTGCGAGAGATCTTCTCTCGAGAGTCATTCGGGATATCGTCGGGGTAGACGTGACGAGCCTTCATACGGATATTAGTACTAACACCGGAGAGAGGATCATCATATTTACATTGGCGGATGTATTGGACAAGGATTTTCAGAAAAAAGACAAGAAATCAGGGATTAAACATGTCTGAATAAACGAGGCATCCGATAAGCCAATTGCCTGGAAATTCTCAAAAATAATTGTAGTACCCAAGCGTCCGTATAAATTGACAATATATTCAGTGAGATGTTAGAATCCTGATGTTTAATGGAGGTTAAATAAATGCCATTGTATGAGTATAAGTGTGAAGAATGCGGGACGTTGTTTGAGAGACTTGTTTCGTTTTCTGAAAGTCAGGTCGTTTGCGTCCAATGCGAGAGTAAGCGTGTAAAGAAACAGTTTTCTGTATTTGCTGCCTCGGCTTCACATGGAAGAACCGGGGATATGCCGCCTTCCCCATGCGGTTCATGTGAATCACCGGGCCGGGGGCAGTGTGGAATTAATTAATAATAAGGTCCCCCGCTATCTTATGTCAGAGAACAATCTATACATATATCAGTAAAACTGAACAGGGAGCATTCCGGGTAACCCTGTCTGTTATACCTCCTATAAAGAAATCTTCAATCCTGGAGTGACGCTCATGAGCCATAACTATTAAATCTGCTCTTCTCTTTTTTGCCTCGACGATTATTTCATGAGCGGCATCACCCTCAGACAGTACGGTCTCGACATTAATTACTCCTGCCTCCCGAACCCTGGCCTCAGCATCCCTTAATAGCCTCCTTCCCTCATCCAGCCACTCCTCGTGGATTGCAGCCCATTCACGGGAGTCTGTGGTCAACTGTTGGGATCTGTACCAGTCTTCCCCCACATGTAGCAGTATTAGTCTTGCACCCGAGAGTTTGCTTAGATATGCTGCAGTATCTACCCCCATGTCAGATAATTCAGGTACGTCTATGGGGCAAAGTATAATGCGATATTCCATGCAATCCCTCCCAAGATTGGCAAATCGCATGATTATAACATATCCCTTAATGTAATTTAAGAAGAGAAGATGCAGTGTCCTGCTGGATAAAAAAACCCTCATCCTGCGGATGAGCAGAATAAGGGTAATTATGTTGGCCTGTTAAAAGACCTCAAATCATTAATGAAATGATCTAATCTGTTCCGGGGTAAATTTGCCTACCTTGACTACACGTGCCTTACTACGAATAAATCGAGGTACCAGATTCTTGGCCTCAATTTCATCGTTAGCATCAATTATGGCATAACCCGTGTGGTCACCTGCACTACAACCCCAGTCGAATTTGCTAAGAACGGATGGTCCTTCTGATAAAATCTCGTCCAGAGCCTTCAGACACTCATCCTTAGAGTGAGGAGACTCAATAATATATCTCTCCATCCCACTCACCTCCTCCCGTAACCCATTGCATTGGGTTTATTCTTCATTTTTTTTGAATCTATGTTGAGAGTGATAACCATTCTCATTTATTAGAATAGCACTATAAAGTGGTAGTGTAAATCACCTGAATAGTGTATTTTAATTAGGCAAAACATTCATAAGGAGGCGCCTGTGGAGAGTGGCGATATCGAACTCATTATATTTGATCTTGACGGGACATTGATTGATTCGAGTGAAGATATAGCCTGGGCTGCTAATATGACATTGGCAGAATTGGGATATAAGAAGATTGACCCGGAGAAGGTTAAAGAGGGGATAGGGTGGGGAGTAAAGACGCTTCTTGAGAAAATGATGCCTGGAGAGACTGCAGAACGTATTGATTATGCAAGGGATAGATTTTTAGAGTTCTACTGGGATCATAGTGTGGTGAGTACATACCTCTATCCCGGAGTGGAGGAGACACTTCAATTCTTTAAACAGAAAAATACAAAGTTGGCTGTCGTAACGAACAAACCTGTCAGGTTTTCAGAGAAGATACTCGCAGACCTTGAGATTGTAAGATATTTTATGCTAATACTTGGCGGAGACTCCGTAGTAAACAGGAAGCCCCATCCTGAGCCGGTTGAGAAGGCCCTGACATCCCTGGGTGTCACGAGAGACAGGTGCGTAATCGTGGGAGATAGTCCCGTTGATTGCGAGGCAGGAAAGCGGGCCGGTATTGCAACAATTGGCGTTGAATATGGGTTTCGAAGCAGAAAAGAGCTTGAGGATGCCGGTTGTGATCAAATCATCAATGAAATATCAGCCCTGAAAAAAATCCTTTAAAATAAATTGCATCATTCTCGCTTAAATGATTATAATCATCCGATATGTTCGCTTGAATATTCTCGAGTCTCAGGTAATGCCTTGCCCCCCTTTCCAACCCAGCTGGTCGTCCATTTTTTCTGAACGACCAGAAGTATAACTAACGCTACTACGGCAGTTATACCGTAGATGACAAATCCCAACGAGTAATTACCTATATACTGCATAGACCATCCCATAATTAGTGGAATGAATGCACCTCCAAGAGATCCGAATTCTCCTACTATACCTGACGTAATTGCCTTGGCTTGTGGAAAACGAAGAGGCAGAAGCTGGAATACAGAGCCATTGCCTGCACCCATACCCGCAGCCATTAAAAACAGTGCAATAAGCAGGACATATAGTGACGGCAGCGAGCTGGCCGCAAGGGCGCCTATGAGAATAATGATATATATGCCGCTAAGGGCACGGATGCCGCCAAACCTGTCAGCAAACCAGCCCCCTACTACACGGACTGCACTTGCCGAGAATCCAATAAGTATCATGAATTGCCCTGCAGCAACCTTGCTAATCCCGTACTCATCTGCAACAAACGTTGGTACGAAGCTGGCAAATCCCACGAACCCTCCGAATGTTACCCAGTACAATAAATTAAAGACCCATATGTCTTTTTCTGCCAGCACCTTAAGATAGTGTGTAGCCTTTTTCCTTTCCATTTTATCAGGTGGTTCCTTGGCAATTAGCCACATGAGGATTAATACGACAACAATCGGGATAGCAAAAAAACCGTAAACAATGTTCCAGCCATACATTTGGGCAAGTGGAGGCGCAAACAGTCCCGCGAAAATTGTGCCGCTGTTGCCTGCTCCGGCTATACCCATTGCAAGTCCCTGATATTTAGGAGGGAACCAACCGGCTCCGAGTGGGAGGGCTACTGCAAAACTTGCACCGGCAATTCCAAGAAGACCACCCATGATCAACACTTCGGTATAGGTGCTGACAAGAGAAAATCCGTAGAACATTGCCCCGATGGTAATTGCAAGTCCAATCAGTGCGGCAGGTTTGCGGCCTACAATCTCAGCTACCAGTCCGAGAGGTATCCTTAGCAGGGAGCCTGCCAGGACAGGTATTGACAGCATTAAACCTTTTTCTGATGGTGTTAATCCGAGCTGCTGACTAATAAATGGCGCCATTGCAGCGTTTACCATCCAGCACATGAAACTCATATCGAAGTACAGAAACGCCATGATAAGCGTCGGGGGATGGCCTGATTTCCAGAACCCTTTTGCCATGATGCACCTCCGTTATTCCACCCAGTTGCAACTTATTCGTGATGAGACATTAATGGCTGAAACTATGATAGCCAATATGGGTAAATTAGCAAAATTAATTGTAAGTTGTAAATCGCCCGGAAGGATGGAATAATTTCTTCAGAGGTGTTAATAATAGCTCTAAAGTGCCATTAAAACTCACTCATTAGTGTTAGTTTTGATGGCCTTCTCACGCAAGTAATAGACTGCTGCCTCAGTCCGTCCTTTTACATCCATCTTTTTATAAATAGTTTGGAGGTGTGATTTGACAGTTTCAAGAGCCACGAACATCGAGTCTGCAATTTCCTTGTTACTCCTCCCGTCAGCCAGCAATTTTACTATCTGAACCTCTCTGTCTGTAAGTTCTGAAATCCTGGAGGCATTATTTGACGTGTTATATTTGTTGTCATCATTAGCCCTGCCAATCCGGGCGATTATCTTTGGTGTCCTGTTCGCAAGAAACGGTGATATTATTTCTTCCTTCAGGTATGTGCTCCGGATTATACGGATAAATTCCCTGTGGTCGGCATCCTTGAGTATATAGCCGATTGCCCCGTTACGGATAGCGGATATTATCCGCTCGTCGTCATCATGCACTGAAAGCATCAGGATCTTTATCTTTGGCTTTTGCTCCAGGATCAGGCGCGTAGCATCTATGCCATCCAGCTTTGGCATGTCAACGTCCATAAGGATTATGTCAGGATTAAACTCGAGCGCCAGAGTACATGCATCCTGCCCGTTGGCCGCTTCACTCACGACCTTGATTTCCTTCTCCTGCTCAATAAGATATTTAAGGCTTTGACGAAAAAGGCGCTGGTCATCAGCGATAAGGATTCTTATATTCATTTTAGTTCCTCCGGACAAGAGGCATCTCTATATTGAACACTGCGCCTCCGGTCATCTTGTTTTCTGCCCATATTCTTCCGCCATGTGCATTTACCACTACTTTACAAAAATAAAGCCCCAATCCTGTTCCCGACTTAATATTTTCGCTATCTTTTTTATAAAACAGATCGAAAACTCTTGACAGATCTGAGGATGAAATTCCAGGGCCCTCATCTTCCATCCTGAAGAACAGTCTGTAATCATCTGAAGATCCTTTATTTGAATCAACCCGGAAAGTCATTTTAATCGCTCCTGAAGACGGGGAGTGTCTTATTGCATTGCTCAGCAGGTTTATAAAAACCCGCTGGAGACGTCTCTTGTCACCTTCAAGAAATATATCACCGTCTCCATTATCACCGTTAATCTCTATGACATTATTTCTTTCCATTGCCTCTATCCTCAGGATCCTTACAACTTCTGCCAGTGCCTCAGATAAGGAGAATGATGAATATATCAGGGGAAGTTCGCTGTAGCTGACCTGATGAACGTCAAGTACATCATTGACAAGACAGAGGGTAAGCTCGCATGTTGATATAAGGTCAGTGTAAATCTCATGATCCGGGCGCTTACTATCTGTACCGGCTGAATCCCTGAGCATCTCCAGGGTTTTCTTTACTGCGATGATGGGGTTTCTTAAATCGTGGGCAAAAGTTGATGAAAAACGGCTTAGCGCTGAAATCCTCTCTGTATACAGGAGTTGATGCTCAAGGCGTTTCCGGTCGGTTATATCTGTAAAGACCTCCACTGTGGATAATGTGCCATCAATGTTCTTTATTCTCGAGTGGGTAATTATATATGAGCGTCCTTTATTTGTATCAGCCTCAAATGTATGGGGTCTGAAGTCCACTTCCTTTTTTACAGTACAGTCATTACAGAAGGCATCCCGAAATCCAAAAACGTCTCTGCATGACTTCCCGATTGAAGCCATCCCCAATTCTTTAACAAATTTCGAATTCATATGGCTGATCTTACAGTCCTGATCAAGTATGAGTAATCCGTCGCCAAGATTGTCCATTACTGTGTTTAACTTGTCCTTCTCCAGGCGGATCTCTTCAAATTTGCGTCCAAGGTTTTTCGCCATTTGTGTGAAATTATCAGCGAGTTGTTCAATCTCATCCCCTGTATGTATATTTAAGTCATGATTGAGTTGTCCCTGTCCCATCAACTCAACTCCCTCACTCAGGACTTTGATAGGTTTTGCGATCCATTTCCCGGTAATATAAACCAGGAATGCGAGAATGACAATTGCAGCAGGGCTTAATAGTAATGCCTTCCACAGGAGATTATATAACGTGGGATATGCCTCCTGATAGAATTGGCTAACCAGTACATACAGCCTCTTTCCTCTTAAAGAATAATTTGCAGTATCAATGGTTGTTTTAACCGGAGAGTAACCAATTATACTATTTGTTCTGCTATGTTCCTCATTATACGCCCGCTTCCAGCCAGGTTCCGATGAGGAGACCTGGGATAAAAGATAATTACTGATCTTATGGGTTGGCGAAGATGATAATGAACAAGCTATCAGAGTTCCGTCAGATTCAACAAGGTCCGTATGACCGGTCTTCCATATCTTCAGGTCGTAGATTATTCCAAAGACCTCTCTCAGGTCAAATAGTACATTGAGAGATCCTTCAATTTCACCTGTAAGGCTATCGGTAATGGGAACAGACATTGAGATTGATGAGGTCTGTTTAACCTCATCAAAATCTATTTCACTGAGGAAGTATCTCTCAACAAATGTCCTGGTTGATTGTTTCTGTGAATATGTCCCGCCTTTGGCAGAAGCTATCCTGGTGCCGTTATTATTTCTAACCAGGATTGAGATTACCTCATCACCTCTTTCTCTCTGGTATCGTTCAATGTAATTTTCTATTTCAGGTCCGGATAATGAATTGTAGTTTGTACCCAGCATTATGGCGAGAGACCTGGCATCCTGAGCCCTCTTGTTAATAACCATGTCTATCTTCTTTGAGGTCTCTGTTGCAATTGTCTGAAATACAGGGCCAAATGAATCTTCAATAACCCTCGTCTCAGTCATGAATGTGAAGAAGAGGAAGACCAACCCGGAAAGCAGCCCCACAATCAGGAGGGATATGAATATTTTGAATTGAATCCCGAATCGTTTCCTGGACATCATGAGAAATATCATTTTATCACACCCTTGATTAAACGTCATTATGATATTAAAATCAAAAGGATGATAAGAAAAACATTCTGTTTTCTACCCGGCATCGGGGCGAGGCTTGAAAGACATATCTGGAGGGAAGGGGCATTCACATGGGATGACTTTCTTGGCATGAAACATATCCGTGGTATATCCCTGGAAAGAAAGGCTCTGTATGATACCCATTTGTCTGATGCTATTTCAGCTTTAAACAATTCAGATAGTGTCTATTTTCTGTCAAAGCTTGACTATGCAGAGCATTGGCGTATGTTTAATGAATTTCGAAAGGATTCTGTATGTCTTGATATAGAGACAACGGGGAGTTTCCCAGGTGATAATGCCGTAACTATAGTAGGATTATATGATTCCGGTGGTATGAAGACATTTATTCAAGGCATAAATCTGGATCATAGGATATTAACAGATGTAATGTCACAATATAAGCTTCTTATAACATTTGCCGGACGCAGCTTCGATATTCCGTTCCTTAAGAAGTGTTTTCCAGGATTCAGTATAAATCTTCCACACTTTGATCTGTGTCCGGCGGGACACAAGCTGGGCCTGAAAGGAGGACTCAAGAAGGTTGAGACATATCTTGGAATCGGCAGAGATGAAGACGTAACAGGAATGAGCGGATATGATGCCGTTATTCTGTGGAACCGCTACATGCATGGCGACAACAAGGCACTTGATTTGCTGGTCAGATATAATGAGGCTGATACTAAAAACCTTTTAACTCTTGCAGATATCTTTTTTGAAAAGTTGTGCAATAAATATGATAGACTGCTGCCGGGAATGTACAAGAGAGTGAATACTGTGAGGAGTGATTGAGAGGCTCTTTTATCGAATGAAAATATCAACAATTATTAATGTAATACTTGCTGTAACCGGCGCATTTGCCCTTGCCGTTGCTGCTCAGATAATTAATCCTGCAGAGAAGGTTAATGCGCTTTGGCTTGTGGTGGCGGCTGCATGTATCTTTACAATCACATACCGGCTATATGGTTCATTTATTACTTCTAAGGTACTTGTACTTAATGACAGGAGACTTACCCCGTCCAATAGAATGGCTGATGGAAGGGATTATCATCCAACGCATAAATGGGTATTGTTTGGCCATCACTTTGCGGCTATTGCCGGCGCAGGGCCTTTGATTGGGCCCGTCCTGGCCGCACAATTCGGATACCTTCCGGGGTTTCTCTGGATATTGATAGGGGCCTCACTTGGCGGCGCAGTGCATGATACTGTCATTCTTACAGCATCTGTCAGAAGGAACGGACGATCCCTCGCACAGATTGCAAAAGATGAGATCGGTCCGGTTGCAGGAATCACTGCCGCCCTTGCAATACTTTTTATCATCCTGGTAGCGCTGGCCGGTCTCGGATTGGCAGTAGTCAATGCACTGACCAGAAGTACATGGGGGACCTTTACTATAGCTGCGACGATGCCTATCGCGTTATTCATGGGCATTTATCTGTATAAGATAAGATATGGCAGAGTGGGAGAAGTCAGTGTAATCGGTGTGACACTGTTGCTGCTGGCAGTTATAACCGGTCAATATATCCCGGGATCATTTCTTGAACCTTATTTTAATCTTTCGCGCAATACCCTCGTATTCAGTATGGCTGCGTATGGATTTATTGCGTCAGTCCTTCCTGTATGGCTGCTCCTCTGTCCAAGAGATTATCTATCAACATACATGAAAATAGGAACCGTTGCACTCCTTGCTGCGGGGGTACTTTTCCTGGCGCCTGAAATTCAGATGCCCGCGGTAACACATTTTGTCAGCGGCGGGGGGCCTGTTATCCCAGGCGCCATCTTCCCCTTCATGTTTATAACTATTGCCTGCGGCGCTGTCTCAGGGTTTCATTCACTGATATCTTCAGGTACTACACCAAAGATGATTCAAAAGGAGTCAGAGATAAAGATTATTGGCTTTGGCGCTATGCTGATGGAGGGATTTGTGGCTGTTGTCGCGGTAGTTGCAGCAACTATATTAATACCTGGAGATTATTTTGCCATCAATACAACATTGTCATTTGATGCGCTGGCTCAGTTGGGTTTCCCTGTTTCTAAGGTACACGAGCTGTCGGGATTGGTAGGAACGAATGTAGCAGGGCGTCCTGGGGGCGCGGTCTCACTTGCAGTTGGAATGGCATATATATTCTCAAGCCTTCCAGGGATGAGGGGGCTCATGCCATACTGGTATAACTTTGCCCTTATGTTTGAGGCGCTATTTATTTTGACGACAGTAGATACAGGGACTCGGGTGGCGAGATTTATTATTCAGGAATTGGGGGGGTATGCATATAAGCCGTTAGCGAAGTCTGACTGGATTCCTGGAACTATACTGACAAGCCTGATTGTAGTCGGTGCATGGGGCTATTTGATATATTCAGGGAGCATATCTACCATCTGGCCGATGTTCGGTGTGGCTAACCAGCTCCTTG
Source organism: Nitrospirota bacterium (assembly GCA_020846775.1). Lineage (NCBI taxonomy): Bacteria > Pseudomonadati > Nitrospirota > Nitrospirota bacterium. The sequence continues at coordinate 272,000 of JADLDG010000023.1, read as the reverse complement.
CAGCGCTTGCGTTTTGTATCGGAACGACAGTAATTATAAAGATGGGTAAGTTACGGTATGCATGGGTCACATTTATCCCGATGCTGTTTATGTTCACCATGACTATGACTGCATCGTATAAACTGATGGATATGTTTCTTGTAAAGGCGGCAAATTCAGCGGCCTCTTCTGACGCATTTTCATTCAGGCTTGATGCAGTACTGGTCGCCTCTATGGCGATACTTGCGGTTATTGTTGTAGCAGATTCATTTGTTAAATGGTATGGCTACCTGGCAGGGAAAAGAGAGATAGTAACGAGCGAAGTAGTTGAATGGGCAACTGACCTGGAGGTTCATTAGTTGATGGTCTGAATATGGTATTAGCGGACTTATCTGATTTTCATCGGCACTCCAAGGTGATGCAAAACATCGCTTTGTTCTCCGCGCATTACCCTGAGAAGTTCCTCACGTGCAATCCCGGCATCTATCCCTGAGTTTTTCAATAGATCAAGCAGCTGACCGAACTTCTCCCGTCTTCGCAATCCCATTTCGGATGTGTCCCTTCTGTCCCTGCATTCCTCCATCATTGTTGAACCGCAGATACAGTTGCGGAATAATTCCACAAGGGACTTATCATCGTCATCAAGAGAGTGCCTGAGGCCGCTCTTGCCTCTGAGTGACTGCGTTTGAATAAAGAAGTCATTGGCGTTGTCATAAACCTTGCCACAACTCTGGCATTTCTTGGGAAATGCACTGGCCTTCATGAATTGAAGGCCGCTATATAACTCAGTTATAAGTGATTCTGTATTCATCTGGCAGACATTATTTGCTTTTCAGGACAATTTATTGTATTTTTCATGATAAAACATTTTTAAATATCGGAGTCACTATTAACGCACTTAAGTTTTGAGGCGAGAGTTTATGATTAAGCTTAGATGGGCCATTTCACTGATAATAACTAGTATTATTCTGCTGATATCTTCCAAGTCAGACAGCGCTGCTCTAAGCGACATTACCAAGGGAGGTTATGCAAGGAAGATATTCATAACCGGGAATTATCTCTATCTCGCAGACTGGTATTCAGGACTGCATATCTATGATATAACATATCCGTATAAGCCTGTACACCTGACAAATATCCATACCCCGGGTTCACCAAAGGGGATATTTGTAAAAGATAACATTGCCTATGTTGGCGATGACGATCACGGCCTTCAGGTTATAGATGTCAGTGATCCACTCAATTCAAAGGTAATCAGCCATTATCAGACTCAGGGGCTTGCCTACATTGTAGAGGTAGTTGGTGATATTCTTTATGTGGCAGACCACAGGGGCGGGGTGTCTATTCTTGATGTGAATGACCCATCGCAACCTCGACTCATGAGCAGATTTGAGACAAAAGGGCTTGCCTGGGGTATAACAGTAATGGACGGATTTGCATACGTCGCTGCAGACAAGTCAGGCCTCCTGATAATTGATGTGCATGCGCCTGAAAAACCTGTACTTGCCGCGGTTTATCCTGCATTGACTGGCGCTGAGGATGTTTTTGTCAGGAATGGACTTGCCTTTGTTGTTTCGTATGATTCCGAACTCCACATCCTGGATGTGAAAGATCCGGCTAAGCCCGTGTTAGTTGGTAAGATCAAGACACCGGGAAACGCGAGGGGTATTACCGTCTCCGGCAAATATGCGTTTATTGCTGACTGGAAGGCAGGTTTGCAGATAGTGAATATTAGTGATCCCCGTAACCCTGAGACAAAAGGGAGTGTTGACACCAGTGGTATGGCATGGGATGTGAAGGTAAAGGATGATTTTGCTTATGTGGCAGATTGGGAGGGTGGTTTAAAGGTTATAAATATCAAGGATGCCGGTCATCCTTTTGAGACAGGGGGATACGGATATTATGGCTTTGCGCATGATCTGTATGTAAGGGGTAAGTATGCTTATCTTGCGGCAGGTTCAAAGGGGTTCCAGGTTATTGACGTGAGCAATCCCGAGAATCCTGCGTGGATAGCAGAACTGGAATTGCCAGGTGATTCGAGGGATTTATTTATCCGTGATAACCTGGCATTTATTGCCGCCGGAGATGCCGGTCTTCAAATAGTTGATTTCACAGATCCATACAGACCTGTTAGGGTTGGCGGTCTGGATACGAGGGGTTTCTCAAACAATGTAATAGTTGATGGTACACATGCCTTCCTTGCTGATGGAGAAAATGGTATTGTAATAATGGATCTTTCAGTCATAACAAGACCTCGTCTCATTTCCAGATTTATGACGCGTGCCATCCCCCGGAAGATATCATTCTCAAAGGGTAATATTCTCATATCAGAGGGTGAAGGGTGGTTAGAAATAGCTGATGTCAGCATTCCCGAAGCGCCTGTAAAAATAAATGAATTTCAGGCCGGAGCTATCAGCGATATGGAGATCAGGGGGGCTTTTGCCTACGCTGCAGATCATGATATCCTTTTAACGTTTGATGTATCAGATCCAAAGAAGATCAAAAAAAAGAGACGGAATAATGTTGGTTTCAATATCAAGGATATAGTTATTAATGATGACAAGCTGTATATTACAGGTGATAGAAAGATTCTCCTCTATGATACTAATATGCCGGATAAACCTGCCTCGTCCCTGGAGTTTGATGAGGTTGACTCAATATCTAACATCTTTGCCGGCGAAGACGGAAATATATATATGGCAGCCGGGAGTGATGGCTTGAGGGTTCTGATAGTAAGGCAATATTTAAAGTGAAAAGAAAAAATAAGCAATTTAGAATAGAACATGACTCTCTTGGAGAAAAAGAGGTGCCGCTGAATGCTTACTACGGTATCCAGACTTTACGCGCAGTTGAGAACTTTCCAATCAGCGGTCTCAGGCAGTACAGCGAATTTATTATAGCTACAGCCCTGATTAAAAAAGCAGCTGCACGGACCAATATGGACCTTGGTAAACTTGACAAGCGCAGGGGTAATGCAATCTCAAAGGCAGCTGAAGAGATTATAGAGGGTAAATTATCTGATCAATTCGAAGTTGATGTATTTCAGGCCGGCGCCGGTACTTCCCATAACATGAATGTCAATGAGGTAATTGCAAACAGGGCAATAGAGGTCCTTGGGGGTGCTAAAGGTGACTATTCCGTTATACACCCCAACGATCATGTAAATATGTCCCAGTCTACTAACGATGTCTTTCCAACTGCAATGCGTATTGCCGCTGTATCTGCTTCTGATAAGTTGATTGATGTCTTGAAAAAGTTATCTCAGGCATTTCACAGAAAAGGAAGGGAGTTTGACAAGGTCATAAAATCAGGGCGTACTCATCTGCAGGATGCCGTTCCAATCAGGCTTGGTCAGGAGTTTGAGGCATACGGTGTAATAATTGACAATGTGATGAAAGAGATAAAGATGGCAAGGGAACGCGTTCTATCGCTTGGAATAGGCGGGTCCGCGGTAGGGACAGGTGTGAATACGCACCATCTGTATCAAAAGAAGATTATTTCAAATCTGAGGAGACTTACAGGCGCTAAATATACAGGGTCAAGAAACCTGATAGCCTCTATGCAGAGTATGGGAGACTTTGTCCTGTTTTCCGGTGTATTGAGACTGCTTGCAGTTGAACTAATCAAGATAGCCAATGACTTGAGGTTGATGAGCTCTGGTCCTCTGACGGGTCTTGCCGAGATACGCCTTCCGGCAGTTCAGCCCGGATCCTCAATAATGCCCGGTAAGGTTAACCCGGTAATGGCCGAGGTTTTGAATATGACATCATTTCAAGTTATTGGCAATGACACGGCCATTACGCTGGCTGCACAGGCCGGACAGCTTGAGTTGAATGTAATGATGCCTGTAATCAATTACAATCTTCAGCAGTCCATTCACCTGCTCATTAATGTTATTAATGTATTTACTGAGAAGTGCGTAAATGGGATAGAGGCCAACAAAGATCGCTGCATGGAATTTGCAGAAAAAAGTCCCGGCCTTGCCACAATCCTGAATCAGGTAATAGGTTATGAGGCAGCTGCCAAAATTGTAAAAGAATCCCTTGCATCGGGCAAGTCTGTCAGGGATTTAATTGCACTACACGATATCCTCTCAAAAAAAGACGCAGATCAAATACTGGATCTGTACAAGATGACTGTAAATGCCATATAATTAGTCATTGTGCAACTTACATTACCCCAATTCGTAAAAACCTGGTTTAAGAACAATGATATTGCCCAGCATCCTCATAAGAAGTATCATGATGAGGACTGGCATACCCCAAGGGGGAGACAGATCAGGGAAGTAGTCTTTGGAATGAATGACGGGCTTGTTAGTACAGTGGGGTTCGTGGCTGGAGTGACAGGGTCCGTCAATAACAGCCGGATTGTATTCATGACCGGTATGGCAGCAATAACAGCCGGCGCTGTTTCTATGTTTCTCGGCGCCTATCTTGCATCAAAATCGCAGAGGGAATTTTTTGAACGGGAGATAGATCGTGAAAAAAGAGAGATCATAGAGTTTCCTGATAAAGAGAGACAGGAGATAAGGGAAATATTTACCGACCATGGATTTACCCCGGATGAAGTGGAGATGATAGTTCACAGGGTCACTGCAGACAAGGACAGGTGGATTAAATTCATGATCCGTGATGAGCTTGGCATTGTTGATGAAGACTTTGAAAGTTCATTAAAAGTAGGTATGATAATGGGTGTATCATTTATTATAGGCGGGCTGCCGCTCATAATACCTTATATATTTTTTGATGACTCACTTTATGCGCTTAAACTCAGCATCGCGATAGCCCTTGCCATCCTGCTCGGTATAGGGATCGGCAAGACCATGTTGACGAAAAGGCACTGGCTAAAAAGCAGTGCGGAGACTGTATTACTGGGGTCTATCGCCGCAGGGATTGGATACATCCTCGGCGCTATATTTTCAGTCGCATTATAGAGGGAACAATGTCTGATCAGAACATATATGTTATTGGTCACAGGAATCCTGATACGGATTCTATTTGTGCGGCACTTGCTTATGCACGGCTCAAGCAACTTACCGGCCATGCCAGTGTTATAGCGGCCAGGGCTGGGGAGATAAATTTGCAGACTGAGTATGTTCTCAAAGCATTCGGGCTGGACCTCCCGCTTTATCTGCCGGATGTTAAGGTCAGGGTAAAGGATGTCATGACCTCAGAGTCATTATCAGTTCATATGGATATGTCAGTAGGCGATGTCCTTGATTTTATGAACAGCTATGACCTGCTTATGGTACCTGTAACTGACAGGGGTGGTCATTACAGAGGGGCTATCACCCTTCAGGACCTTGCCAGATTCTATGCCCGTCATGCCGATGCCGCGACTTCTAATAGAATAGTCGCCTCGCTCACCGGAATAGCCAAGGCAATTCAGGGGAATTCGCTATTCCTGTTTGATGAAAATGAAACGAGGACAGGCAGGATAGTTGTAGGAGCTATGGAAAATGAAGGATTCCGGCAGGTGATGAAGTATTATTCCGAGGAAGGTTGTGTTGTCATAGTAGGAGACCGCAGGGAGATACAGAGACATTCCATTGAAAGTCATGCAAGATGCCTGATCGTAACCGGCGGGTTTCTGCCTGACAAGGCGATCCTCGATATGGCGCAAAAAAACAAGGTCAGTGTTATTTCATCGCCATATGATACAGCAACAACCGTAAGATTAATGCACCTTAGCACTCCTGCCAGAGAGGTGTTCTCAAGTGATTTCTACTCGGTATCCCCGCATGACCTGCTGCTCGATGTCAAGGCAAAGATGCGTGATTCAGCCCTTCGAGGATGTCCGGTTGTAGAAACCGACGGCAGGCTTACCGGGATCCTGACAAGGAGCGACATGCTCAGGGACTTTCGAAAGAAGGTTATCCTCGTTGACCATAATGAGGCCAGTCAGGCTATCCCTGGCATAGAGGAGGCCGAGGTGATTGAGGTACTGGATCATCACAGGATAGGAAGTTTTCAGACACTTCATCCGATCCTTTTTGTAGTAGAACCTGTAGGCTGTACTAATACGCTTGTTGCAGAGCTTTATTTGAAATATGGAGTAGAGCCCGAGCCTCCATATGCGGGAATTATGCTGTCTGCAATATTGTCAGACACAGTTATCATGAAGTCTCCAACGACGACTGAAAGAGACCGGAAGGTTGCTGCGTATCTTGCAGGTATAGCAGGCATTGACATTCAAAAGCTGGGGGAAGATATGTTCAACGCAAGCTCAGACCTTTTGAAGAAGACGCCGGAGGAGATTATCAAGACAGATTATAAAATCTATGAGGTTGGAAAAGAGAAGATAGGGATAGGTCAGATCGAGATAATAGAGATGCTGACATTTGAAAAAATAAGAGAGGCTCTTCTGACATCACTAAACAAGATACTGCTTGAAGACAGATTAACCCTTGCCTGCCTTCTGGTATCAGACATCATATATGAAAACAGCCTGCTGCTTTTTGCCGGTGATTCCGGTATTGTAACGAAGATAGGTTATCCACTTATGGCCCCTAACCTGGCTGAACTAAAAGGGGTACTGTCAAGAAAGAAACAGCTTGTTCCAAGGATTCTAAGTGTCCTTAAGTAGCCCATTTATTTTATCTAAAATTACAAAAATGTGACATAGAAATAAAGTATTGACAAAGCGGTCAATTGGGAATAAAATCCCAAATATGAGGCAGAATGAAAAAAAGACACTGCTTTCAGCAATAGTAAGCCTCTTACAGCCATTGGTCAGGATACTATTGCGTAATGGTGTCCCCTACGGAACATTTGTTGATCTTGCCAAGAATGTTTATGTGAAAGTGGCGATGGAAGAATTTGGCTTGCCGAACAGAAAACAAACCGCCTCCCGTGTCTCCATACTTACGGGATTGACCCGTAAAGAGGTCAGCCGGGTAGAGGGTGTTTCTGACACTGGAAATGAAGAGACAATTAATCGTTATAACAGGGCTGCAAGGGTTATAACCGGCTGGGTACGTGACAGCATATTCTGTGACAATCATGGTAACCCGGCAGATCTGAAGATTGAGGGGCCAGGTGTGTCATTCAGTGAACTTGTACGAACATACAGTGGTGACATGCCTGTCAGGGCAGTACTGGATGAGCTTGACCGTGTCGGGGCGATTGACCGGCGGCCGAACGGACGTATAAGGCTGATTGAAAGGGCATACATACCTGCAGAAGGCAATGTCGAAAAACTTGCTATTCTCGGAACCGATGTCAGAGACCTTATTTCAACTATAGATAATAACATTACGAAAGATCCAGGGTCGAGATTTCTGCAGAGAAAAGTATCTTATGACAATCTGCCTCAGGAAGTCCTTCCAGAAATCAGACGGCTTTCTGCTGAGAAGGGGCAATTGCTTTTAGAGGAGCTGGATGCCGTATTATCACAACATGACAGGGATGTCAATCCAACAGTCGTTGGCACGGGGAGGCAGAGGGCCGGTATAGGCATCTACTATTTTGAAGATGACACAATGAAGAGGGGTGAAGGACAGTGAAACGCCGGTTTATGCACAATATATTTATCATCTGTTTAATACTCTTAACTGTATCATCATGCGGTACAACGACCGGTTACAACGATCTTGCAGGCGGAGGAATTGGGGGGACAGGCGCGACCAACGATTATGCCGGAGGTGGTATTGGTGGCACCGGGATCAGTATTGGCAGGATAAAATCAATAGATAATACGTCGGTGAGTGTAAACGGGGTTTCATTTGAAACAACTATGGCGGCTGTTACTTTAGATGGAACGCCGGGCGATATTAGCAGTTTGCAGCCTGGAATGGTTGTTACAGTTGATGGGACCTTTAATGACGATGGTTTAACCGGGGTAGCGGTTAATGTTGAGTTCGATGATCTGCTTGAAGGCATTGTTGATTACGTTGACCCCCTTTCTAATACGCTGTTTGTACTTGGGCAGACAGTCAGTGTCAGCAGTCTGACTATCTATAACAGTGTTTCAGATAAAAATAGCGATGGCATGATTGATGTGAGCGACATAGAGACAGGAAATATAGTTGAGGTCAGCGGCTTTGTAGACTCAAATGGTGTTATTCAGGCAAGTTACATCGCACTTAAGAAATCATCTTTTGACAAGGGGAGTGAGATCGAACTAAAAGGGAATGTTGCTAACCTTGATTCGATCCCTGGCACTTTCCAGATTGGGAGTTTGCTGATTGACTACAATATTGCTGGCTTTAAGGATATGACAATTTATGACTTGAAAGACGGATTGTATGTTGAGGTAAAAAGTACTGACGGTTTTTCAGGTGGGTCGCTGATTGCAAGCAGGATAGAACGTGAGGATCATGGCTACAACTTTAAAGATAATGACAAATTCAAGGTTGGAGGTTATGTTACAGCATTATTTACAGACGGAACGTTTGAACTATCGGGACAGACCGTCCGGGTCCTTTCAACGACACAATATTCGGATGGCAGTATTGTTAATGTTGCTGATATCAAGGTAAACGATCAACTTGAGGTTGAAGGTACTGTTGATTCACTGGGTGTTCTTGTTGCAGATAAGATAAAGATTGAATCCAACGATTCGGGTTCTGATGATGACTCACATCATGACTCCTCTGCATCTGGTGACAGCTCTGACAATCAACATGATGATCACAAAGAAGGTGATGATGATCCATCATAAAAATATCATGATTACAGGTATAGGCAGGCCGGCCGGACGCTCTGCTGTAACATATTTTAAGGCCAAGTCATTTCCAATAATAGGGACTGATGTCAGAGAAATTAAACGCCCTGTTGATTCCTTCTATGTTGTACCTGAGGCTGATGATCTTGGTTACACGACAATTCTTATGGAGATAATCAGAAGAGAGCGTCCATCTCTCCTGATACCAACAGTTACGGAAGAGCTCCCTGTAATCTCTTCCTTGAAGAGGGAAATAGAGTGGGAAGGATGTAATGTATTGATATCGTCTCGAACGGCCATAGATATTGCCAACGACAGATTGAAGACTTTAATGATAATGGCTGGACATGGCATAGAAGTACCAAAGTATTGTGATGAAGTGACGCCGGTAAACATAATCGCAGACAGATTGGGATTCCCCCTGCACTCCAGACATCGCTTTAGAAGTCGCAGAAATGATGATGTGATGTACATGAGATATGAAGATCTCTTTGACAAGTCTAAAGATGGTCTCATATTTCAGGAATATATCTCTGGCGCTGTCTATAATCTTAATATGTATATTGAGAAGGGAGGAGATGTACTGTCAGCAGTTGTCCTGAAGAAGACCGTCTTAAAAAAGACGGAAGGAGATTATTCCTCTGCCGTTGAAAGGGTAGAACGGCATGATATTGTCAAGAAGGGGACAAAGGTTGCAGGGATACTCAATTTTGAGGGGCCTGTTGAAATGGATTTTGGGCTTAGAGATAATTTTACCCCGGTGCTCTTGGATATAAATGCAAGGCTTGGCAGCAATGTTCTTTTTGCATGGGACATATTGGACTGCCTCCTTGATGGATGGAAGAGGTCGTTGTTGACAGGAGGTTACAGATGAACCGTCACGAACAATTGTTGGCAAAGAATAATGCGTATTATCCGTCGTTTACTTACTATTTGAAAACTTTATGGAATCTCATTCCTATAGGGCTAATCATTTTTATCATGGTTTTTTCTGCTTCAGCATATTACCTTTTTACTACAGTACTGTCAGGTTTCTTCAATATTTTCTAAATCATGATTTAATTTGCTGAACGCATGATGACTGGTTACTGTCGTTTACGCTCCTGTCTGGGGAATACAAATAAAAAATATCCGGCTGCCAGCAGCACAGGTAAAACACTCAATACCTGCCCCATGGATAATGGGAACCAGCCCGGCAGTACATGAAGGTCTTTCCAGAATTCAAGAATGAATCTTCCTCCAAAGTAGAGAATCATATAGAGGAACATAAAAAAGAGGGGAGGTGTCTTCATGTAATAATTCTTGTATATGTAGAGGAGGATGGCTAACACGATGATACTTAAAATGGCCTCATAGAGTTGTACCGGATGCCGGGGGAAATCCTCTCCCAATCTGCTAAAGACAACTCCCCAATTATCCCTGGTAGGGATTCCAACGATCTCAGAATTAAAAAAGTTGCCAGTCCTTACAAAGGCAGCGGTTCCCGGCATTCCGAGTACCAGGACGTCAGCGTATTTTGTGAATTTCACATTATGAACCCTTGTCCAGATTACGTAGGAAACAAAAACACCGATGGTTGCCCCATGACTGGATAAACCTCCATTCCAGATTTTAAGGATTTCAACAGGATCTCTTAAGTAGAATCCAGGTTCGTAGAAGAAAACTTCTCCGAGCCTTGCTCCTATGATCAGTCCGAAGAATAGATAAGTAATCACACTATCTAAATCAATGACAGGATAGTTCTCCCGTTTGAATATCCATCGCAGCAGCAGATAATTAACTATTATTCCGGACGAAAACAAAAACCCGTACCATCTGATTGCAAACGATCCAATTCTCACAATTTCAGGTGATAAGTTGTTAACATAAATCATTTTATCAATGTTCCTTTCGAGCAATATGTATTTAAATTGAGTCATGTGATTATAAAGGATTCTTAAAAAAAAGAAACTATAACTAATTGCATTTGACACAGTACACAAATCTATGGTAATTGATGGCAAATGATTGTAAGGTAGGATTATGAGGGTAGACTGTAGAATGAAAACAGAGCGTCACATATCTGCAGGCGGTGTAGTTTTTCGATTAGATAAAGGCGAGGTGTATGTTGCCCTGATTTCGGTTAAAGACGGGAAGGTATGGTGCCTGCCAAAAGGGCTCGTTGAAAAGGGTGAGAACATTGCCAGGACTGCACACAGAGAGGTCAGGGAAGAGACAGGTCTTGATGGAAAGATTATTAAATTGATCGGCAATATACATTATTTCTATGTCAGTAAAGAAGAAGAGGAGACTAAGCGTATATTCAAGATCGTCTATTTCTTTTTAATGGAATGCACAGGCGGAGATGTGACAGAACATGATAGTGAGGTGGTTGACTGCAGGTGGTTTCCGCTTGACGAGGCTATCGAACTTGCAGAATACAAGGATGAAAAAGGGATCCTGCAGAAGGCAGGAGAGATACTGCGAGGGCTGTAGGTAATTCGCCCTGTTGTGATCAGTGGCCATATTTATTTGCAGAATAGATTTATCATACTTCAGAATATTCGAATGTTTGATACATTAAATGACAAGCCTGAACTATTCAGGCTGTGAAGATAATCGTGATGTTATAAAAATTATTTCTGCAGGTCTACCTGCATGTAAGAGATGAGCGCCTGAACATCTTCGTCTGACATGGAAATCTTAGGCATGTCCATAGAGATCTTTGCGTATTTCTTATTTGATCCTGACCGTCCTTCCAAAATGACGATCTTAATATCAGCTGCTTTGCCCTTCGTTATGAATTCATTTCCCTTAAAAGACGGTCCCATTGGGGTACCACCTCCTGCAGGGCCATGACATAATGAGCATTTTTCTTTATAGACTTTAGAACCATCTGCAGCAAAAGCCGAAACACTACAAATAAACGCCGCTAAGATTATAACTATAATTAAATGTGTTTTCATTCAATTCACCCCCTTTCCCTTCATGAATAGTTGTATATTAATTTGATTTTTACTCATTGTCAAAACAATTATTTCAAGAAAAAAAAAGATCTTGACATGGTTTTTGAAAAGGGATATAAATAGTCTTGTATGAAACAAGACTGTACTGGTCTTGTATAGAGGTGGTTGATGTTTAGATTAAGCAAGGCTGCTGAATATTCAATAAGAGGGTTGCTGCACTTATCTATCCACTATTCTGAAGACAAGTTATGTGATATAGATGAGATTGCCAAATCAACTGATACACCTCCTGCATATCTTGCCAAACTCCTGCAATTACTTGTTAGAAAAGGATTTGTAAAGTCGTTTAAGGGTCAGAAAGGCGGATTTGCATTAACCAGACAGCCAAAAGATATTAAGCTGCTGGATGTGATTGAGGCAATGGAGGGCCCTATATTCCTGAATTACTGTCTTATATATGAGGGTTACTGCGACAGGGATAAGTTCTGTTCAGTGCATGATGTTTGGGCTGGCGCCCAGAAGGTATTGATTGATTACCTGGGTGGTTGTTCATTTGAGCAGCTCGTGAAAGATGCAATAGCTAAGAAAGAATCGTTAATGAAATAAACTGTCAGCATTTTTTTATACTGAAACAGGATATATAAGGTCCGATAGGTCCGGTAAGGGTAGTTTAATAGTTTAAAAGGGAGGTGAAAAAAATGTCTAAGCAAACAATTAGTCAGGATGTGACGTGGGGGGCAGGTGCTGTACAAAGTAGATCGTACGCTCAATCCGATGGGGATGACCCGGCGCATGGTCACCACTGGGAGACAAGCCCTTGGCCCCTTGTCCTGGTCATCGGGATTTTATTCCTGATACCCTTTTCATTTGCACTCTATTACGTTTATGCAAGGCCATTAACGGCAATGTTATCGCTTGGTATTGGAGTGCCGCTTACAGTCATAGCAATAGCAGGCTGGATCAGTGAAGGTGTGGGACAAAAAGATGAGCCTGGGTATGTTGTTACAGCAATGCCTTTCTTTATATTGGCTGAGGCATTCATCTTTATTGCTTTTTTTGCGGGCTATTGGGTCGTAAGGCTTAAGTCTGCAGGCTGGCCGCCTGAAGGCACACCGGATATATCTGTGACGACGCCGCTGATTATGACAGCTGTCCTTGTGTCATCAAGTTTTACTATCCATCACAGTGAAGTAAGAATGGAAAAGGGAGACAGAAGTGGATTTCTAACATGGCTGATCGCCACTATAGTACTTGGAACAGTCTTCATGCTGATTACGATAAATGAGTATTCTCATCTGATGACAGAAGGATTCAACTTCAAGACAAACATCTACAGCACTGCCTATTACACAATTACAGGCTTTCATTTCTCTCATGTACTGGTTGGTGTAGGAATGTTTATTTGCATACTAATACCTGCGCTCATGGGGAAGATGAGCAAGTCCTTTGTTAAGTCTGCATCCATGTACTGGCACTTTGTTGATATTATCTGGTTTTTTGTTTTGACTCAGGTCTATCTCTGGTCGTAGGTCTGGAGGTACTAATGTTAAGAGCTGAAAACTACAAGTTAATCTTTTTCATGATCCTGTCTATATTAATTGCGATTGGGGCTCGTTCAGTATATGCAAAAAGCGGAACAATCTCTGAGTCAACTTTGGATCCCTCAATCATGAGGATTGACGAGGACGCATACCTCGGAGCCAGATTGGATGGAGAATTGATTCTGCTGGATAAGGACGGTGAGGAGTTCAAACTCAAAGATATGTCGGGTAAACCGCTTATCCTTGTATTTTCCTATTTTTCATGTGACGGGGCATGTCCATCAATCAACGTACACTTGAGGGATGCACTCTCAGGGATAACCGGGCTGATTCCGGGAAAAGATTATAACGTACTGACAGTTTCATTTGATAAAAAAGATGATTTGCGTCAACTGAATGTGTTTACTGAAATGACAGGAATAAGAGGCAGTAAGGGTGATTATTGGAAAATAGCTGTTATGAAGAACAAGGAAGACATCGCAGCTTTGACAAAGAGTGCAGGTTATAAATTCTTCTGGTCGCCTCGTGACAGGACTTTTCTGCATACGTACGCTTATATATTTTTGTCTCCGGATCTCAGGATAGCACGCTATATCTACGGGTCACCTCTTGATAGCAAGGATGTTGAACTTGCAGTTACAGAAGCGGCGTATAACAGGAACAGGCATTCAAAAGTTATAGACCTCCTGACAATGGCTTGCTACAGCTATAACTACAAGGAGGGAAAATATACGTTGAATTATCCCCTGTTTGTTGGAGTCGGGGCATTTATATTGGGTGCGATCTTTATTTTTACACCAATCATCTATTTTAGAAAGAGAAAGGAGGCAAGGCCATGATCAGGAAAATAATAAATGTAATATGTCTCTCGTTCCTTATGCTTGCGGCAGCTTCTACATCGTATGCGGAGCATGAAGTGAGAGGATTTGGAAAAATTCCCGATCTTCCCGGAGGGTGGCAGCATTTGTTCAATGAGATGCTTATTGACATAACGGTGATCGGAGTCATCTTTGCCGGAATTACGATCTACTTTTTGATCAGATACAGGAGAAGGTATGCAGGGCAGGAGGGTAGACCGCCCAGGCTCAGCATCGCAGCAGCCATTGGATGGGCGTTAATTCCCGCCTTTATCTTTATGGCAGATGATCTTTATCTGGCTGCTGAAGGTTGGACTCTTTTCAATGATTACAGGACAGTGCCGGAGAATGCCTATGAAGTTAAACTTGAAGGACAAATGTGGAGCTGGAACTTCAAATATCCTGAAGGCGTGGAGACGGTTAATGAATTAAGGGTTCCGGCGGGTACCCCTGTTCTTGTTCGAATGACAAGCCGGGATGTCATTCACAGCTTCTTCCTTCCTGACTTTAAGGTCAAGGAAGACCTCATGCCTGGCAGGGTGACCTATCTCTGGTTCTACCCGAAAGAACCTGGTGAACATCTTATCACATGTGCAGAATTTTGCGGTGTCCTTCACTCAAGTATGAGGGGGACAATAATTGCGTTGCCTAAGGATGAGTTTAACAAATGGATCGAAGATGAGAAAAGAGCTTTAGCTGAAGAAGAAGCGAAAGGGGGTGCATAAATCATGAGTACAGCATCGCACTCAATGGCACACAAGGTTGGTTACGGACAGACACTTAAAGAATGGATTTTTACAATAGACCACAAGAGGATTGGTATCCTCTATTTAATCGGTTCGCTGGCAGCATTTGCTGTTGCCGGTCTAATGGCAATACTTATCAGGATAGAACTGGGATCTATAGGTCCGACGATTACAAACCCACAGACATATAATACCTGGTTATATTTTCATGGTGCAGCCATGATACTTGCATTTCAGATACCGGCGCTCACAGGGTTTCTTGCGAACTATCTTATTCCACTTATGATAGGGGCAAAGGATATGGCCTTTCCGAGGCTCAATGCCCTGAGTCTCTGGTTATTCTGGGCAGGCATCGTTGTTGCGCTTCTAACCTTTGTAATTCCTGACTCACCGGATATTATGTGGACCGGATACCCTCCGTATTCTCTCAGAAGCGGAGGCAACACGGCCTTCTACGTATTTACCGTACACCTCATGGGTTTTTCATCCATTGTAGGAGGAATAAACCTGATTACCACGGTCATCTATATGCGTGCCCCAGGCTTGACATGGGGTAAGTTGAATATTTTTGTCTGGAGCACACTCGGCGCATTTATATTACAGTTGATTTTCATACCTGTTTTAGCCGCAGCAGTTACGATGCTCCTTTTTGACAAATATATAGGGACACATTTCTTTGATCCATCCGCAGGGGGCGACGTACTCTTATATCAAAACCTGTTCTGGTTCTACTCGCATCCGGCAGTGTATGTAATCCTGTTGCCTACCATGGGGATAATCTATGAAATAGTCGCTACTTTTTCAAAGAATCGTGTCTTTAACTACAAGATGGTGGTTTATGGCGGTATTGGGGGTGTCGTCCTTCTTAGCGGCGAGGTTTGGATACATCACCTTTTTACTTCCGGTATGCCCGACTGGATCAGGCTTGGGATGATGGTAAGTACACTGATGATCAGCATTCCTGTAGGTCTCTTAATGATTGGTCTTATAGGTACGCTTTATAAGGCCGCTATCCAATATACTACGCCGATGCTATATGCAGTCGGATTCATATTTCTGTTCCTTATTGGAGGATTGACCGGTATCCCGAATGCAATGACAGCTATAGACCTTGCCATTCATGATACGCATTTTATTGTAGGGCACTTTCATTATGTAATGGCGGTATCAACTACCTTTGCTATATTTGGAAGCATATATTACCTCTTTCCAAAGATGACCGGAAAGATGTACAACGAGACCCTTGGGAAATCAGGGTTTATTATTTCCTTCATTGGGGTGAACGTTACCTTCTTTACCATGATGATAGTCGGAATTAAGGGCATGCCGAGGAGATACTTTGATTATCAGCAGTTCCCCCAGCTTGAGGGACTTCACTTTATAGTTACCATAGGAGCATTCATTATTGGTCTGGGCGCTCTGATTAATCTCATAGCATGGATTCATGGACTTGCTGCAGGGAAAAAGGCGGATGATAATCCATGGTCGTCGAGGTCAATTGAGTGGATGACTACGACTCCTCCGCCGCCGGGAAATTTCCACCCAATTCCGGAATTGTCTGAAGACTGGCATCCGTATGGATATGGAAATTCATGATGAGAATTCCTTCCCCTTCAAGGGGAGGGACAAGGTGGAGGTTTTATGAAAAAGATTATAGAAGCAATAAATCCAACGTATCCAATAGGGATAACTATTTTGTTTCTCTATCTTCTTATGATAATGGGTGCATTCGTGACCTCGACAGGCTCGGGCCTTGCCTGTCCTGACTGGCCGCTTTGCTATGGCAGTGTCAGGCCGCCGTTCAGGATGCACATATGGTTTGAGTGGGGGCACAGGCTTCTCGGTGCTTTAACAGGGTCGCTGCTGATCATGTCTACAGCGTATGTCTGGATAAGGTATAAGGGGGCAGCCCGCATCCTTACTGCATTAATCCTGGGGCTTTTGTTTCTCGGTGTTCTGATTGGCGGCGTAACTGTGCTGACAGAGGCGCCTTATCTTGATAATATCTTCAGGGTTGCTCTCGTATCATCACATCTTATTATTGCAACGATGGTGTTGACATCTCTGATCTTTACACTGAGAAAAATAAGCGGCAACAATAATGTCGCAGAAAAGGGCTATGCCTTTTTCCTCTTCTGCCTTGTATATCTTCAGGTAATTCTGGGTATATTAGTCCGTTATTCCAAGGCCTCACTGGCCTGCCCGGATTTTCCCCTGTGTCAGGGACAGATAATACCATTCCTTGGTAACGGTGCTGTAGCCCTGCACTTTATACACAGGGTTACGGCGGGTGCTGTACTGTTGTTTACTATATTTATGTTGTATAAGGCAATTAAGATGGGCAGTGGGATCAGGGTTGCAGCAATAACAATGAGTCTGGTTATCATGCAGGTTGTCCTGGGTATATCATTAATCTTAACAGGTTTGTTTCTGCCTGTTATCATTTTGCATGGCGCCACAGGATTCCTGTTGCTTGGCTGGCTGGCGTATCAGTCGGCGCCATTTTTGTTTTCAAAGAGAGACATCCTGTGGAATATGCAGGTTGCCGGCAGCAGGTAGCAGCAGGATAAATTGCCCCCTAATCAAGGGGGGAGTGGGGGGAATGGGGTTACGCGCGCTGTGTCCGGGGAGGCAGATATGAAAGAATATGTGATAGAAAGTGCAATTCCAGCAAGCCATGCAATAGGAGACTACTTAGTCCTTGCCAAACCAGGCATCGTATCCCTCGTCATGATGTCTACACTGACGGGTCTGTGTATTGCCAGCAGGGGACTGCCGGATATATGGATTACCATTTCTGTCATGACAGGTATTGCTTTGGCAACAGCAGGGTCAGCAATTCTGAATAATTATGTTGACAGGGACATTGATGCCATCATGGAGAGGACCCGGAGCAGGGCATTGGCAGTTGAGGCATTTTCACCAGGGAAGACAGTAATTACAGGAATTCTGTTGGTGGTCTTCTCTGTACTGTTTTTATCAGCAAATGTTAACTTGATGACTGCGACACTGACCGGAGCTGCTGTATTTGGTTATGTTGTCCTTTATACGATAATCCTGAAACGACGCTCATCCTATGCAAACCAGATTGGAGGAATCGCAGGTGCACTCCCGCCAGTCATAGGTTATGTAGCGGTGACACAAAGGATTGATCTGACTGCTGTCATATTGTTTGCCATCTCAGCGATTTGGCAGCATCCTCATGCCTTGAGTATAGCGCTCAAGTACAGGGACCAGTATGAGTCTGCCCGCATACCTGTAATTCCAGTTGCCAAGGGAGTCCGGTCAACAAAAATACGGATTTTCATATACACTGCACTGCTTCTGGTTGTGAGTATTACTCCATATATCTCAGGCATGACAGGTTGGATCTATCTTATAATTGCAATAGTTGCAGGGATCTACTATCTTGGAATTGCCGTTAAATTTATGATGTCTAAACGTGATTGTGACATGTTTCTTTTTTTCTTTTCTATTCTATACATATTGGTTATTTTTACTGCAATGATCCTGGATATGGCATGATGCAGGAGATAAGCATGCAAACAATAGAAGAAGCAATGAGCAATGAGTTAGGGAAAATCAGAAATGATGAATTGGGGCTGAGAGAAGTTGAAGGAGTGGCGATGGTGTTATTCCATGAATAAGTCTGCATACGGTTGGTTCTATCTTGCAATATTATCTTTAGGCATAGGCGGGGGATTTGCCTTTCTGGTCGCTATGAGCAGGACTCCGTTTGGATACAAGTACTTTCCGCCTTATTATATGTATCACGCACTGGCAGGACATGTTGTGCTGGCCATACTACTCTGGCTTCTGTCATTTACAGTTGTGTTGTGGGATATTTACCTGGGTAATGGCGATAATATCCGCTTTAGAGGTTTATCACATAAAATCGCACTCATGGGACCATTGCTTGTGACAATTTCTGTTGTGACAGGTAATGGAAAGGTAGTCACAAACAACTACGTGCCTACCATAATTGATCCTCTATTTTTCATTGGTCTGGCCTTGTTTATTACAGGGTTCTCAATAAATGCGATAGGGTACTTAAAGAAAAGCATTAGGTATTTATTCTCAAAGGACATCCTTATGAATACAGTAGTGATGTCTTTGTTAATCAGTCTCTTGATGATATTATCCATGGTCTGCTCAATACTGCTTAACAGGGGACCTGCAGAGCCGCTTGTCTTTTTTGAGAGACTTTTCTGGACCACGGGTCACATTCAGCAGATATTAAACGGCTCTATGCTAATTATAGCCTGGTATAGCTTATTGCGAAAACATAATGGAGAATTCAGTACATGGCGGTTGCTCAGGTATGCAAATGTATTGCTTTTATTATCGGCGCTCTTTATCTTTGGTCTTCAATTTATCTATGATCCGTTAAATAAAGCATCTAAAGTGGCAGCAGAGATTACTTATGCAGTGGGATTAGGTATTCCGGTCTTTCTGCACATTGCAAATATCATAAGAAATCTTAAGAGGAGTGAATTCGGCGTGGCCTATGTTGCCTTATTGCTTTCCATGATAATTTATACCTTTGGTATTGCAATCGCATATGGTGGTTTTGCCAATGACCTCCGGGTTCCTGCCCACTATCATGGAGCGGTGACAAGTCTGACATTGGCCCTTATGGGACTTTCGTATTATATTATAAGAGACATGAGGCAAAGGGTTTATGGAGAGCATCTTGCCAGGTATCAGCCTGCTATTTATGGGGGAGGGATGTTTCTGTTTATCCTTGGGCTCTTTATCTCGGGTGCTTTTGGCGCACCTCGAAAGACCTATGGCATTGCCTTTACATCTGACCCGGTTGTTCTTGCGTCACTAACTATTATGGGTGTGGGAACAATACTGGCGGTAATAGGAGGGATTATTTTCGTGTCTTATATATCTGTTACGATAGTCAAGGGAGGGAGAAAATATGGATTATCAGAATGAAGCTGAGGGTAAAAATAAGAAAATGTACTTTGTCATATACCTGGTACTTGGTTTAATCGCATTATTACTTGTTGATGCGCTTGTACTGTCCTGGAGACTATAGTTGAGGTAGTAAGGTTTGAATCTATACACGACATTACTATATAGCAGTCTTTTAACAATCGGTATAAGCGGGCTCTGTGTCGTATCAGGATTATTTCTTATAAAGCTGAACCTGAGAGAAAAACATAAATGGGCAATGCTTTCTGCATCTTTTTTTGCAATTATCTTTGTTGGATTATATATGATAAGGACCACAATCTTTCCTCATACAAAATATGAGGGAAGTTTAAGGGGTCTTTATCTGACTACCCTGTGGTCTCACACATTTCTGTCAGTTGTTAATCTTCCGTTGGCCGTCATGACATTGTATTCGGGGTTCAGGGGACGATTTGACAGACACAAAAAGACTGCTCCTTATACGGCAGCTGTATGGTTATATGTTGCAGCAACAGGCTGGCTCATTTACTTCTTTCAACTTTGATCATTACTCATTGTTATTAGTATCCTGATCATTTGTTCCTGCAGTTCATCGGCTAAATTTGACCCCAATTTTTTTACAATAAACGGCAATCTTACAACGACTGCATAAAGGGGATATTGGTTTACACAGGTTTTGTCCGAAGGTGACCAGCAGGTCATTGTAGATCTTCCAGTATTTTCGGGGTAACTTGCCGCGGAGTGCGGCTTCGGACTGTTCAGGTGTCTTTGTATTTATGTAACCCCAGCGGTTTGATATCCTGTGGACATGGGTATCAACACATATGCCATCCTTATCATACCCTGTAGTTACCACAAGATTTGCAGTCTTTCTGCCCACACCCTTCAGTTTCATCAGTTCATCTATAGAGTCAGGTACTATGGAGTTGTAATCATCTTTGAGAGTCCTGCAGATCTCTATTATGCTCCTGGCTTTAGTCCTGTAAAAGCCTACCGGGTAGATGGCCTGCTCGATCTTTCCGGGTGGGATTATAAGCATATCATCCGGGGTACTGGCAAGAGAGAAAAGCCTGAGACTTGCCGCTTCTGTAGTGACGTCTTTAGTCCGGAGGCTGAGGATGCAGGATATTAGTATCTTAAAGGGATCTTTAGTCTTTTCTGCAACCTTTGTTACTGCAGGTGCTTTCCATTTTTTTACTTCTTTTTTCAGTATGCTGATAATGTTGTTGATATTGTCGCCGGTCATCCGAGCTGCACGTTATTTCTTAAACCATCTCTTGAGCTTTGGCATGTAATCATTGACAATCTCTCTGGCTTTATCTTCTGACATATTCCTCTTTGTAGCGGCTATACCAGTACACTTCTCAATCATCTGTTCCAGTGTCAGATCAGGTTCTGTAAAGGCGCCATTCCGGAAGCAGAATCGGCAGTAACTAAGATTCTTGGCGCCGGATTCTGTTGTCCCGAAATCTTTTGGATCCTGAATTGACATACCACAGCTCTGGCAAATAGGTCCTACTGTCTTCGGCATAATTCCCTCCTATGTAGTTAATAAACACTTTGCTTTAATCAACAAGGTATTCACTCTTCTTTATACGTCCCCATCTTTTTGAATTTCTCATATCGCATAGCAGCGAGTTTATCTCCTGGAATGGTCTCGATCTCCTTCAGGGCCTTTAACATTGACTCTTTCAAATTTTCAGCTGCAATAAATGCATCCCTGTGCGCGCCGCCAAGCGGCTCTTTTACGATAATATCTATGACCCCGAGTTTTTTTAGGTTCTGTGCCGTCAATTTAAGTGTCTCCGCTGCTTCCATTGCACGAGTTCCGTCACCCCACAGGATTGCTGCACAACCTTCCGGTGATATGACAGAGTAAATTGCATGTTCGAGCATCATAATTCGGTCTCCTACACCGATCGCGAGTGCGCCTCCACTGCCTCCTTCTCCAATTACAGATACAATAATAGGCACCTTCAGACGGCACATTTCAAACAGATTTCTTGCAATAGCCTCTGCCTGCCCACGTTCCTCAGCCCCTATACCAGGATAGGCCCCAGGTGTATCAATAAATGTAATAATAGGTTTATGGAACTTCTCAGCGAGGCGCATCAGCCGAAGCGCCTTTCTGTAACCTTCAGGGTTAGGCATGCCGAAATTCCTGTAGATCTTGTCCCGCGTCCCTGTTCCTTTCTGATGTCCAATTACAACTACTGGCCTTTGCCCAAGGTTACCAATTCC
This sequence comes from Nitrospirota bacterium, assembly GCA_020846775.1. Classification (NCBI taxonomy): domain Bacteria; kingdom Pseudomonadati; phylum Nitrospirota; species Nitrospirota bacterium. Next base: position 250,104 of record JADLDG010000023.1, on the reverse strand, counting down.
GCCGATTATTGCAGGGTCATTTGCGAAACGTCGGTCTCCATGAAGTTCAATAAAATCACTGATAAATGCATTGATATAATCTGAAGTAGTGGGGCGGGACGGGTGTCTTGCTACCTGAGTCTTCTGCCATGGGGTAAGGTTTGCATATAATCTCTCCAGCAGAGATTGCGATCGTTTTGTAAGCTTGTCAATCTCTGCATGCACGCGAGGATCATCCCCCTTGACATAGCTTCGAAGTTTTTCAATCTTCTCTTCTATCTCAACTAAAGGTTTTTCAAATTCAAGCAGTTCTCTGAGCATGTTAGTTGAAGGAGACTGTATCCTTTCCAAACCTTTTTTCTATCGTTTTCACAAAATCATATGATGGATTAATGCTTAAACCCTCATCAACAGCAACTACATATTCCTTTTGATTCGATATCAGGTGAAGATAGACAGGGCAACGTCCAATGTGGGACATAAGAATCTCTTTCAAACCCTTTAAGTCATCAGAAGTCAGGCCTACCGAATGAAGGCTGATATCAACCTGACTCGTAACCCTTTCAGCTATATCTTCAAGGTCAGATATCCGTGTCGTCTTCAGTTTAACACCCGAATCTGTCTTGTTCACTGTACCGGCTGCCAGCACCGGTCTGTCCTCTGTAAGCATTGATGATGATGAGCGGAATAGTTCCGGAAATATAATTAATTCCACCCCCCCCTCCATATCTTCTAATCTTACATATGCCATTTTGTCACCCTTCCTCGTAAGGGTAGTACGAATTTCTGTTATGATACCACAAATAGTGACATCTTTTCCATCATCTGTGTTTGCCAGGTCTTTTGAAGAAAACGATGAAAACCTCCTTATCTTTGATTCAAATCTTGCAAGCGGATGACCTGTAATATAAAAACCTACGGTGTCTTTCTCATTTTTAAGGAGGATATGCTCTTCCCATTCGGGTATATCAGGCAAAAGCTCGCCGGTAGGACTGTTTCCCTTAGCCTCAAGGGCCTCAAAGATACTGACCTGATTTTTCTCTCTCTGACGGGCGCCGCCTATTGCCATAGCTTTATCGAGGACGTCAAGGAGCTGAGACCGCCTGGCGCCTGTAGTATCAAATGCACCGCTCTTGATCAGCGATTCTATAGCCCTTTTGTTTACTTTTCTAAGGTCAACCCGTTTGCAAAAGTCAAATATAGAGCTATACCTGCCGCCTTCATTTCTTGTTTTAATAACAGATTCTATAGCGGATTCACCTATGTTCTTTATAGCGACCAGGCCAAATCTTATTGCCTTGCCTGATACTGTAAAATCCATAGCGCTCTCATTAACATCAGGGGGGAGTATTGATATTCCCATATCCTTGCACTCACGTATCCCTGCGGTTACCTTGTCCATCTTCCCCATCTCGCATGTCAGCATCGCGGCCATATAATCAACAGGGTAATGGGCCTTCAGATATGCAGTTTGGTAAGTTATGAGGGCATAGGCAGCACTGTGAGATTTATTGAAACCATATCCGGCAAAATATTCTATAAGATCAAATATTTTCTCTGCTTTTTTTTCTGATGTACCGTTCTTTTTCGCGCCTTCAACAAACCTGGATTTCAAATTTGCCATGGTCTCAGGGTCTTTCTTACCCATGGCCCTTCTGAGCAGATCTGCCTCTCCGAGGCTGAATCCTGCAAGTACATTGGCAATCTTCATCGCCTGTTCCTGATAGACAATTACACCCTGGGTCTCTTTAAGGATGTCCTTTAATTCCGGTGTTTCATATTTAACAGGGATGAGGCCCCTGCATCTCTTGATGTAATCATCAACCATACCGCTCCCAAGGGGTCCAGGCCGGTAGAGTGCAAGGATTGCTACAAGGTCTTCAAAGTGGTCCGGTTTTATCTTGACAAGGATATCCCGCATACCGGAACTTTCAAGCTGGAAGATGCCGGCAGTATTTCCGGAAGAAAGCAGTTCATAAGTAGCCTTGTCGTCAAGCGGTACTGCAGAGATCTCTAACTTATCCCCTCCACCTGTTGATTGATGTATCAGTTTAACTGACCGGTCTATGACTGTGAGTGTCTTAAGTCCGAGAAAATCAAACTTCACAAGGCCGACCTTCTCAACATCTTCCATAGAGAACTGTGTTACCACTTCCCCGTTGGTGCCGCGGGAGAGGGGGACATATTCTGTGAGTGGCTCTTTTGATATTACTATACCTGCTGCATGTGTTGACGCATGTCTTGTCAGGCCCTCAAGTGCAGTTGCATACTCAATCAGTTCTTTAATCCTTAAGTCTGTATTGATTAACTCTTTTAACTTGGGTTCTGATTTGAGTGAGTCTTCGATAGTTACATTAGCTCCTTCAGGGATCAGTTTTGCTACCCTGTCCACTTCAGCGTATGGTATGTCAAGGCTGCGTCCTACATCTCTAATAGCCGCGCGGGCAGCCATTGTCCCGAATGTAATGATCTGTGCGACATGGTCAATTCCATATTTATTCGTAACATATTGGATTACCTGATCCCTCCCGTCCATACAGAAGTCTATGTCAATGTCAGGCATGCTTATTCTCTCAGGATTGAGGAAACGCTCAAAGAGGAGGCCGTGTGCAAGCGGGTTGATATCCGTTATCCTGAGACAATATGCTGCCAGACTTCCAGCGGCAGAACCCCTTCCAGGTCCGACCGGTATGTGATTTGCCTTTGCAAAGTTTATGAAATCCCAGACGATCAGGAAGTAACCGGAATATCCCATTGATGTTATTACCTTGAGTTCCTGACTTAGACGTGTCTCATAGGTGTCTCTTGGTATATCAGCACAATCCTTCTGCCGGAGCCTCTCTGACAGACCTTTAGTCACAAGCTCTCCAAGATAGTCCTCCTTTGAATAACCTTCCGGAACGTTATATTCAGGCAGGTAGAACTTGCCGAGTTCAAGTTCTACATTGCACCGCTCCGCAATCAATTTTGTGTTTAATATTGCCTCAGGTATCTCTGCAAATGCCTTATGCATCTCATCAGGCGACTTCATATAGAACTCGTCAGTTGAGAATTTCAGTCTGTTTGGATTATTAATATTGGCCCCGGTCTGTATGCATAGAAGTATGTCATGTGCTTTAGAATCTTCTTTTTTCAGATAGTGGCAGTCTCCTGTTGCAACAACCTGAACATCAAGTTTCTTTGATAGCGAAATAAGCTCTTTGTTTACCTTAACCTGCTCCTCAATCCCGTTGTCCTGTATCTCAAAGTAAAAGTTATCTTTGCCGACTATTTCTATATACTCGCCTGCAGCCTTCAGGGCTTCATTTGAATTACCTTCCCGAATCCTGTATGGAATTTCACCCTTGAGGCATGAAGTGAGTATTATCAGTCCCTCGCTATGCCTCGCAAGCAGCTCCTTATCTATTCTGGGTCTGTAGTAAAACCCGTCAAGATGAGCGCTGCTTACGAGTTTCAGGAGGTTTTTATATCCTGTCAGGCTTGATGCAAGAAGAATAATGTGAAATGACGCATTCGTAATCCCGTATGAATCTTTCTTGTCAAGTCGGCTCTTTGGTGCGATATAACCTTCACATCCTATAATAGGCTTTATCCCTTTTTTTACGGCGGTACGGTAAAATTCAATAGCGCCATACATATTCCCATGGTCAGTTATGGCAAGGGCAGGCATCCTGTATTTATCTGCTGCATCAACAATAGCTTCAATCCTGTTGGCGCCATCAAGGAGACTGTATTTCGTATGCAGATGTAAATGAACAAAATCAGAGTGGTGCATATTTGCCCCTAAATAAACCCCGTCTATATATTGTGATAAGTGCGGATAGCTATGGTAAACAGCCTCAAATTGCGAGGCTTATTATGCTGCATATTTTAGGCTTATTGGGTGTTATTGTCAATTATTCTCATGGGACACATCTGGCTATGTAGTGACGGGTATGGTTCAGAAAAGTAACGACGAACGTTGGCGTCCTGTTAGCTTACTTTAAAGATGTTGCGGATAATGTATCCCCACATCAGAATATATGCCATGTTCCGAGTTGCCCTTTTAATGGCTTCTACTGTATTAGCTGCTTTTGTCTCATATCTTGCCTAAGGTAGGCTCATAGACATCGAATATATCTTAAACTGGGAGGAATTAAAGCCTCAGAATGTGGCAGGAGGAGACAGTATAGTTTACCCCTCCCGACAGAAAGGCTCGTACCGACCAGCTAATCCGCGATTGTTTGACGTGCCGTGTAGCCAATACCTTCTGAATTGAGGATGAACCCGTGCAGGCGGCGTTTGATTTCATCAATCTATGGTCAAAATTGTTTATTGGGTTTCGGCTTGTATTGCTCGTACAGGCTATCCGGTATCAGTTTCAGCTCACGCGAGAAACGATTATTCATTGATTTGTACTGGTTGAATTCTGCGATCAGCTCATCTTTTTTCCCATCATCCTGTATCGGCTCAAGATCCATGAATTTTCCGATTGAGAACAAGGTATCCTCGTTAAGGAAATACATCCCTGAAATATAGTCAATCAGATTGTTTATTGTATGTTTTAGAGGGTAGCTGTGGATATTCCTGAAAGAAGGATCTGTATCCAGCCCGGAGCCAACCCAGGAAACGGTAGATGGTGTGTCCAGGTTGTAGTTCTTCTTCAGGAAGGCCAGGAGTGAAGGTGTAATGTCGAGATGAGATGAGATTGACTCGATGTGTGCTGAACGCTTGAGCATTGGTGAGTATATGATCAAGGGAACATGGAAACGATCAATCTTGGTAGACAATGGTATCTCGGGCAGGCGGTGATCTCCTGTAATGATAAACAGGGTATTCCCATATGCCGGAAGTTTGGCATATTCCTCAAAAAAGAATCTCAATGCATCATCCGTGTGCATTATTGTTGAATATATCTCTTTGTAGGTGCGATGGCGTTCTTTTTGTGTCTCGTCAAAGCCTAATTCGTCCATTCGCTTTTCAAATAGCCTGATGTATTTTCCCTGATCCGGTACTGAATATGGCGTATGCATGCTGATAGTTTGCAGGAATGATATGTATGGCTGCCGTGAATCCCGTTGATCCATTTCAATCGCTTTACGCATAAGGTCCCTGTCTGGATAACCCCAGCTATTGTTCGGGCTTTTCACATAATCATGACTGTAGTCGTCATCACCAATAAGAACATCTACTCCCTGCTGTTTTAGAAAATAACGCTGATTATCAAAATCCAGGTCACTGCCTGAATAATACTTGCTGCGATATCCATTGTGTTTCAGGATGCTGATTAGAGATAAATGCCCTGGCATGTGTTCTTTAAGTTCATTAAACCCCTGCTGGGCAAAGGGCAGCGAGGCAAGTATAGACGGAAGTGAGGCAAACGTTCGTCCCTGCGAGGCCAGAAAATTTTCCCAGTACAGACTCCTGCCAGCAAGCTCATCAAGAAAAGGTGTAAAACTCCCCAGATAGGCATTCGGTCCACTGAAGGCCTTGCCAAGTCCTTCCACCAGAATAATAACAATGTTAGGAGGCTGGCCGGTATTCACATTGAAGAATTCACCCAAAACGTCCGGAGTTTCATCGGTTCTTAAAAAAGGATATTCCGGACTGACATACTTAAATTCAGGACTGTATCCAGGATTCCCTCCATTGCGAGGGATCATGGCATGGACCATGTCGCTGGATGAACGGGTAAAATAGGTATAAGATTTCAAGGTAAAAAAAGTCATTTTGTTCACGGCCAGATTATAAGAAAATTCCGATTTAAACGACGTGGAGGAAGGTAATGCAGGCACCGTGAATAACATGACGGTGCCTGTACCCAATATGAACAATGCATAAGATGGTTTCAAACCTTTGCGTGGATATAAAAAAAACTGGGAAATCAAGAACAGGGATAGCGGTATGATGAACAGGAAGATTGATAATAGGTCCATTGTTGTGCTGCCTTTAAGGGTAATTTCTATATCTTTCATGGCATAGCCGAAGAGGTCAGCGGCCATGGGTACTCCTGCAGTGGCAAAATATTTTACAAGCGCGGCATAAAGGATAATACCAAGCGATCCTCCGGCGACATATGTCATGTAACCGGGCTTCATGGTTCCGGATATAAGGTATATCATGAGGAACGGGATGAACAGAAAGGGGAGCATTTTTAGAAACGAGATTATATCGAACAACAATGCCTGACCAATTACATTCCAGAAATCGAGCGGAATATTATTTGTCATGGATATGTACAGGATTTCCATTACACGCACTGCCAGGAATGCTATCAGAAAGGCGGTTGAAAGGTTTATAAACTGTACAGCGCAGTTTTTGAACTTATCGGAAAGTGAGTGATGTTGTTTTTCATACAATACATTGTTCATGCTAAGGTATTATACAACATTTGTATGCCATTGGAACTGAAGGCATCATAACCATCGGGTGAAGATGCCAATGGAGAAACTCCTCTCAACATAGGAATCCTTGTCATCGTCATAGCCGGCTGATAATTTAATACCCCAGCGCGGATGAAAATACTTCTGGAAAGCCGCTCCAATGGACCGGCTCTTTGTTGTTTCGACGATCCTGGTCCCCCTTATGAATTCTCCACCCCTGCTGAAACCGCCATTTATTTCCATATAATCATCTCCGTTGCCGGCATAGTAATATCGGGCTAAGGCGCGGTGGGATATTCCCAGTCTTGCAGTGGAAGGGACAAATAGTGTCCTCCAGCGAAGGTACCAGTTGCCTGTGTATTTCCCGAGGCCGGCGCCGTAGAGATCAACGCTGTTGCCGTCGAAATTAAGGTGGTCATAACTGCCGGCAAGTTCCCATCCCTTTCCAACCCCCTGAAAAATCTCCATTCGGTAGGAATAGTCAGGGTAGTGGTCAGGATCCAATGCATACTGATACCGAAGATTAGCATATGCCCGGCGCCAGTAATCAACGTATGCATCCAGAGCTAAGGCGTCGGCGTTGTGATCGAACCGTTCGGCACTTAGATATTCCAATCCCAGAGAGGCATTTTCCCAATAGTGCCGCAGTGTGACACTGTAATCGTTCCACTGGCCTCGGTTTGGCGAGAAGTCGCTGAGACCATAGGACAGACTCAGCGCCCATTTGTATTGATCAGGTTCTCCTTTAACTTCAGGATTTTTATCAAATATGACATCTGAGTCGTACAGCCCGGGATTTACTTCAAGATCTGCGAGGCGATACTGTGCGGCAGGTTCACGATATTCCGGATTCGCTGACGGGGTATTATCAGTCATAACAGCGGCAAGACCCAATACCAGAAGAATCATAATACTATTGACCTATCCTTATAATTTTCATTATCTGTGCCAGCACTCGATTATTCGTGGTACAGTAGCAACATAATAGTTACCTGTCAATTTAGATTTCGGTTTAAGTCTTACATATCCTGAGTTGTTAACCTGCAGACTGAATTGAATCTTAGTTTATAATTATTCAATTTTACCGATTAAAGGTATTAAATGTTTCCTATGGATTTAGATAAAATTATCATTATTTCAATTATATCAGTTACCGCACTGATCGCATGCCTTTTTATAGCAGTAAATATCAGGAGACTAGTTAAGTATCTGTCTTATAGAAAGCTTGATATTGCGAGAGAAAATTATGAAGTGATGTTTCGACAATTTCTCCAACAACAAGCCTGTATTGACTATAACTCTTTTAATGTAAAAAAGAATTCCACTGAATGGAAGGCAATAGAAGATGTCCTGTTTCATGCTATCACTGATAAACGGGCGACAGAAGAGGTGGTTACACAGATATTTGATCGTCTTGGTTATGTCGAGACTTATATAGAAGATCTCGTCAAGGGGAAAAAACACAGACGGGCACTGGCTGCAGACAAGCTTGGCAGACTTAAGGCTCCTCAGGCAACAGAATATCTTATCGGAGCCCTGAATGATCATGAGAGGGATGTAAGGACAGTTGCAGCAAGGTCTCTGGGTAAAATCAGGGACCTTAGGGCTGTTGAACCATTGATAGACAAATTGGTGTTATCAGCTCAAGACCCGCAGCTATTGCCCCTGAGGGTAGTGAAGACATCTATAACGAATTTCTATGAAAATGCTTTTCCTTTTTTAATACCCATACTTAAACACAGCTCCTGGAGGGTCAGGGGACAAGCAGCAGATATCATCGGTGAAATTTCTGATTCATCTACTGTCAGACATCTTCTTCCTATGCTTGGAGATACAGAGCCGGATGTAAGGATCAAGGCTGTCAAGGCCCTTGGAAAGATTAAGCGCTCAGATGCATTCCAGCCTATGGCCCGCATGATAGATGATCCGTCCTGGATTGTAAGACTACAGGTTGCAAAGACACTGGGTAATGTCGGGGGGAGTCAGGCCGTGCCCCACCTTGTTGAACTTCTGTCTGATCTATACTGGCAGGTCCGGGAGGCAGCCGTAAAGACAATCAGCTCACTCGGCAGCATAGCTAATCCTGAACTGCTAAAGGCGCTCTTATTGTTGAAAGACAGATATGCAAGGGAACAGGTAATTGAAGTATTGCTGACGACAGAGATTCTTAATAATCAGTTTGACATGTTATGTTCTGCTGATTTGAAGGATCGTGAGACAGCTTCGCTATTGCTGGTTGCTGCAGGGAATTGCGGGGCGTGGGATATTATTGCAAAGGCCGTCAGGGAGCACAAGAACCCAAGGGTAAGAAGGATGTTAGTACATGTAATTAAGCTTATTGTTAATGATGATGCAGAAAATATACTCCGGATGGTTTCAGAGAATGATAGTGACAGGGATGTGCGGGAAGCAGCATGCTCTGCCATAGAAAATGCTTCTTTATGCTTGTAAAGTTATTATAGCGAGGTTTTTAATGCCTTCACTGGCTTCATTCATAATAGGGTTTAATCATTTTATCCTGGCATATTACACTACCGTAAACCTGTTGTATACAGTACTAATGGTAATTGCCGCTGTAGTTACTACCAGACACATTTACAGGATTGAATATGGTGGTTACAAAGACATATTCAACTCATCGCAGACCCCCCCTGTCTCGATAATTGTCCCTGCACATAATGAAGCCCAGTCAATAGTGGAGAACGTCAAGGCCTTACTTGCGCTAAACTATCCATCATTTGAGGTAATTGTCATCAATGATGGTTCAAATGACGACACACTTGAACATCTGTCAAGGAGTTTTTCTCTTCGTTCAGTTAATCAGATTTACAGACCTGTCATAAAGACTAATATCATTAAAGACTTTTATGTCAGCTCGATACACCCTAACCTGACCGTAATCAATAAACCTAAAAGTGGTAAGTCAGATTCCCTGAACGTTGGGGTTAATGTTGCCAGATATCCATACTTTTGTTGCATAGATGCTGATACCCTTATAGAAAAGGATGCCTTCCTGAGGTTGGTGAGACCTATAATCGAAAGCAAAGAGCCTGTCGTAGCCTGCGGGGGGATATTAAGGATCGCGAATGGATGCACTGTCCGGAATGGAGAGGTTACAAAGATCGCACTTCCCGGCGACCTCCTGTCGCGGCTCCAGATCATTGAGTATCTGAGGGCCTTTTTGTTTGGCAGGGCAGGGTGGAGTGCGATAAACAGCCTGATGCTTATTTCAGGGGCCTTTTCTTTGTTTCATAAAAGAAGTGTTCAGCAAATTGGCGGATTCAGCAGTAAGACGGTATCAGAGGATATGGAGATGGTGGTAAGGCTTCACCGGTTTATGAGAAAGAGCAGGAAACCATACAGAGTAGTATTCATATCTGATCCTGTAGGGTGGACGGAGGTACCATCAACACTTAAGATGTTGAAAAAGCAGAGGATCCGTTGGCATAGGGGACTTGTAGAGTCTCTGCTCATGAATATATCTATGTTATTTAATCCCAGATACGGCAGGATTGGCCTGTTTGCCATGCCATATCAGGTCTTGATTGAAGTATTTTCTCCGCTTATAGAGATTATAGGATATCTGGTAGTTGTTTTGTCTTTTGTAATAGGTATTATAAGCTGGAGATTCTTCATACTTTTTCTGTTATTAGCCATTGTGTACAGCATATTCCTGTCTGCAGGGGCGGTATTACTTGAAGAGATAACATACAAAAGATATCCCAGGTGGGGTGATATGCTTCGACTTATCTCGTTATCTATTGTAGAAAACCTTGGATACAGACAGATTAACTCATGGTGGCGCGCGAGGGCATTGTTACATGTGCTTGTAAAACCGAGCAGGTGGGAGGCTGTTAAGAAAAAGGGGTTTAAGAAAGAAGCGGAAATAGTCAACTCTGAGATGTATTAAATACTATTATTTTTAAATCAGTCATCTCCTCAATAGCGTACCTCGGCCCCTCCCTTCCGATTCCGCTTTGCTTTACTCCGCCGTAAGGCATCGCATCAACACGGTACATTGATGTGTCATTTATCATTACACCGCCGACCTGAAGTTCCCTGGCTGCTTTTAAAGCAAGGTTTACGTCTGACGTGAAGATACCGGCCTGAAGTCCAAAATCAGAATCGTTAACAATATTAATGGCATCTTCTATTTCTGCATATTCCTGTATGCTCACTATAGGTGCAAAAACTTCATAGCAGACAACTTTCATCTCCCGGCTCACATCTTTCAGTACGGCAGGTTTCAGCATGTTCCCATTCCTCTCCCCGCCTGCAAGCAGATTTGCCCCCTTGGACACTGCCTCATTAATCCATTCATGGGCCTTAATTGCCGAGTCCTCAGTTATCATAGGTCCCACGTCTGTATCCTCATTCAATGGATCTCCAAGCCTGAGGGCCTCAACGGCAGGGATAAATTTGCTGATAAATTCTTCAGATATATCCCTGTGCAACAATATCCTCTGCAGTGATATGCAGACCTGTCCGGCATAGGCAAACGCTGATCGTACGCATAGATTTACGGCCTTGTCAATATCACAGTCTTTATGAACGATAACTGCCGAATTTGAACCAAGTTCCAGGATTGAACGTCTCAGTCCCGTGACCTCACGCAGGCGTTTTCCAACCGAAGGGCTCCCGGTAAATGTGTAAAGGGCAAATCTGGGATCTGCGAGAAGCCACTCACCAACCGGATTGCCAGGACCAAATATGATATTAAGATAACCGGGGGGAAGGCCTGCCTCCATCATTATCCTGCCCAGATTGATTGCAGTTATGGGTGTAAGCTCTGCTGGTTTAAGCACAACGGTATTCCCGGCTGCGACAGCAGGTGCTACCTTATGGGCTACGAGGTTCAGAGGAAAATTAAATGGAGAGATAGCGCAGATAGGGCCTACCGGTACCCTGATAGTAAACGCCAGCCGGTTCTCAGAGCCTTTTGCAGCGTCAACAGGAATGCCTTCACCATGTATCCGTTTCGCCTCTTCTGCAGAAATGAGGAAAGTCTGGACAGCCCGGCTAACTTCAGCCCTCGCATCTCGTATAGGTTTACCAGACTCCAGGGCAAGCGTCCTGGCAATGTCTTCTGTCTGCTCTTTTAACAGTTCCGATGTCTTAAAAAGGATCTCATATCGTTCATGTGGTGAGAGCCTTGTTTTTTTAAATGCAGAATCTGCTGCTGCTATTGCATTTTCCACATCATCCTTGCCGGCTTGAGGGATATTTCCTATTATCGTACCATCATAAGGAGACTTAACATTAATAAGCCTTGCTGAGGACCCTTCTTTAGCAGGGAATTTCCATTCACCATTAATAAGCATTCCCAAATCAAATATCATTTGAGTCTCTCTATGCTGAACCTTGTGATGCAGCCTCTAAATAGCTTAAAAGAATTGAATGTCTTGAATTATCGAAGGTCAGAAATGCTATCCCGATTACAAAATTATTATGGAATTTCTTAGTCCATACAACTTTGCCTGGAATTATTTCAGTTATTTCTTCATTCCCATTAGTCTGCAGGAAACTTATCTTTATATCAAGTTCCCTTCCCACTGTCAGAAGGGAAGGGGAATAGATACCAAGCCCCCCCTTGCTGATACTGCTTATCAATGCCTTCATTACTTCATCCGAGTCCGAAAAGGTAATTTCAGCCATTGAAGCAATGCCATAGCGCGGGGATTGACGTTGATCGTTCATGAAGATTAAACTACTTCTTTATGGATCAGTTGTCAAGCGTGTTTTCGGTCTTTTAATGAACAGGGCAGAGCAGGTTGTAATACCTCCTCTGCCCCTTAATGTCAAGTTACATCTATCTTGATCTTCTTCGGTTTGGTATCCTCCTTCTTAGGAAGGTTTATCCGTAAAACTCCGCGATCATAAGATGCCTTAACCTTTTCCTGATCCACCGTGGATGGGAGAGTAAAAGACCGGCTGAATAAACCGTAATATCTTTCAATACGGTGGTAGTTATCTTTCTTGTCTTCTTTGTCCAGCTTCCTCTCTCCCCGTACAGTGAGGGTATTATCTTCAATCTTGACGTCAATATCTTTCATCTCCATCTCAGGAAGCTCCACTTTGAGTACAACCCCATCTGCATCTTCGTAAATGTCAACTGACGGAGACCACTCATCACTGACCTCCCTCTCACCAATAGATGGTTTAAGATATCTATCACCAAAAAACCTGTTCACCTGATCCTGCATATTAATGAGTTCAGCAAAAGGGTTCCACCTTACTAAAGCCATCTTTACCACCTCCTTTCATTAATTGTTATATGTCTTGAAATATATGTAATCATTTATAGGTTAGGGTCAAGAGTTGACGATCGAAGAAGTGCGGAATAATATATAAGGCTGGTAAAAGAGATTAAGAAAATAAAAGGTGATTTCGGTGAGTGTATTTACTGATGTAGTTATTATTGGTGCAGGGGCATCCGGTCTTTTTTGTGCTGCGCAAGCCGGTATGAGAAGACGTTCTGTAATAGTTCTCGATCATTCCGCAAGGATTGGAAATAAGATCAGGATATCAGGAGGCGGGCATTGTAATTTTACGAACAGGAATGTATCTCATGAAAATTACTACACTTCTCATAACCCTCATTTTTGTAAATCTGCATTAGCACGTTTTACACCCCATGATTTCACCATTATGATGAAAAATCACGAGATCAGGTATATTGAGAAAGACGACGGGCAGTTATTTTGTTCCGGCAGTTCACGAGACATAGTACATATGCTTTCCTCTGAATGCAGCAGGCATGGTGTGGAGATTTTATTGAATTGCCGGATAACGGACTTATCAATTAAAGAAGGCAAGTTTATTGTCAGGACTAATAAGAATGTTTTCATTGCAGACTCACTGGTTGTAGCTACAGGGGGCCTGTCGTATTCGCAGTTGGGTGCATCGGATTTGGGTTATAAGATTGCGAGGCAATTTAAACTGAAGGTTACCCCGTTAAGACCTGCACTTGTTCCGTTCATCTTTACCAAGACAGATGTCAGGTTCTTCAGTAAACTTCGTGGTGTTTCTGTAAAGTCAGAAGTTGAGTGTAAGGATAGGCGTTTCAAGGGGATGATGTTATTTACGCACCGCGGATTGAGCGGTCCTGTTATACTGCAATTGTCATCATACTGGGAAGTGGGGAACAATATTACTGTTAATCTGTTGCCGGATTATGACATAAATGCGATTTTTGTCAGGGAGAGAGGGCGCAGTGTGGAGATGAAGAATCTTTTATCCGGATTTATGCCGTCACGATTAGCCGATATATGGTGTGAGCAGAATATTCGATCAAGGCCCCTGAATCAGTATCCAGAAAAGGAACTCGGTGAGATTGCCGTCATGCTAAAAAATTGGACGATTGTGCCTGCTGGTACTGAAGGATACGAAAATGCCGAGGTCACTGGAGGAGGTGTTGATACGGACGAGTTATCATCAAAGACGATGGAGTCAAAGAAGGTGCCGGGACTGTATTTCACGGGAGAGGTGATTGATGTGACCGGACAGCTTGGCGGATATAATCTTCACTGGGCATGGGCATCAGGTTATGCAGCAGGGCAGTATGTATAAGTATAAAAAAATCATTCTTGCATCTGCATCTCCGAGGAGAAAAGAACTCCTGGGAAAAACCGGGATAAAGTTTGTGGTAGACGCAAGTGATTATGAAGAAGACCTGAGTCTTCGTATACCTGCAAGACGTCTTGCAAGGTTATTATCCTCTGAAAAGGCCAGGGATGTAGCAAGCAGGTACAGGGATGCTGTCATTATAGCCGCCGACACCATTATTTCTTTTAATGGCAAAGTATTTGGAAAGCCGCATAATGATAGTGATGCAAAAAGGATCCTTAATATTCTCAATGGCAGGGCTCATGATGTTATTACGGGATTTACCATTATAGATACGAAAGAGGGTCAATGCGCGTCGAGGTCCGTAGTTACAAAGGTCTATTTTAAGCAGATGACAATTAAAGAGATAGATGCATATGTCAGAACCGGCGAGCCGCTGGATAAGGCAGGGGCTTATGCTATTCAGGGGCTTGGGGCGGCTATGGTCAAAAAGATCGAGGGAGAGTATAATAATGTCGTGGGCCTTCCTGTAAATGCCTTAATGAAGGAATTAAGAAAGTTTGGAGTTTAATAGCTTATCGTTATGAAAAATTACATATTAGTTACACACTTCATTGGCATCATGGTTTTCTTACGGCTGTAGGAGTCAGCCAGCTCCTTCCATCCCGAGCGATGAGCCCCTCGGCAGATTCCGGTCCCCAGGACCCAGCTGCATAATTCGGGAAATCCGGAGCCGGATTATTTTCCCAGGCCTCAATCACAGGCATCAGCAATCGCCAGGCCGCCTCTACCTGATCCGCCCGCATGAACAGGGTGGCATCTCCGATCATAGTGTCCCAGAGGAGCGTCTCGTAGGCATCCGGCGTAGGTATATTAAATGCTTCTTTATAACTGAACCGCATGTCCACCGGACGAAGACGGAATTGAGAGCCAGGTTCCTTCGCTGTGAATTTCAGGATGATACCCTGTTCAGGCTGCATCTGGATTATCAGGCGCGTGGGTTGTTCATTGAGGCCGACAGAGGCGGGAAAGGATCTGTGGGGCACGTTTCGGAAGCGGATTGATATCTCCCAGAGATTTGCCGCCAGGCGTTTTCCGGTGCGCAAGTAGAACGGCACATCCTGCCAACGCCAGTTGTCCACATAGAGTTTCAGCGCAGCGTAGGTCTCGGCATTAGATGCGGGATTCACATCAACTTCTTCTCGATAGGCAGGGACTTTTTCACCGTTGAGCCAACCGCTTCCATACTGGCCACGGGCGGCAAACTCGTTTACCATATCGGGTGGAATAGGCCGCAGTGCGCGCAGGATATCTATTTTCTTATTGCGGATATCCTCTGCATCATATGCCACAGGAGGTTCCATGGCCACCAGACACAGGAGTTGGATGAGGTGGTTTTGTACCATATCGCGGAGCGCCCCTGCATGTTCGTAGTACCTGCCGCGATGTTCAACTCCCAGGGTCTCTGGAATACTGATAGTCACGTGATCTATATAACGCCGGTTCCAGATCGGCTCAAAAATAGGGTTGGCGAAACGCATGGCTAAGATGTTTTGAACCGTTTCCTTACCCAGGAAGTGATCAATACGATAGATCTGAGGCTCTGTGAAGAACCGGTTCAGGGTATTGTTAATAGACTGAAACGACTCCAGATTGTGCCCAATGGGTTTCTCCACGACAATGCGGGAGCCGGCCCGGTCCATCGCTGATCCAGCCGTCCCCAATCCAGCAGCAATGGGCTCATAAAGCGAAGGCGGTGTTGCGAGGTAGAAAACCTTTTCCAGTTTTCCACCCGATACTTTCTCCTGCTTATCAAGTCGCTCCTTAAGTTGAGTATAAATTTGCTGATTGGTAATATCAGCCTGCATATAACTAAGGCACTTAGCAAAATCATTCCATTCGTTCTCATGAGTGGTGCCGCTCCTTGAGAATTCATCTACGCTCTTTCGACAATGCTCAGAGAGCATTGCATCATTAGATTCCTGGCGATCGATACCAAGTAGTGAAAAACGCTCCGGCAGCTGCCTTTCCAGATAAAGATTATACAGGGCCGGCAGAATAAGGCGATGGGAGAGATCCCCGAGAGCACCGAATAGGACGAAAACTGTATTCAACCCTTGTTTCTTAATATTTGGGACAGGCACAGAGAAGCCTCCTTGCTCAATTCAAGTTTAGCATATATGCCGTCAAGTCTTTAATGTCTACCTCTCAAGTAGAAGAATTTATAATAATTCTAAGAATTGTTTTAAGCCTCTTTCAATATCACTTCCCAGATGAACCCGGACCACTCTTCTTTCTTTATTGTTAAGCGATCTAAAATCACCAAGCACTTGTGCCCTTTGTAAAGTAGCAAATCCGTAATCTTCGTCAGGAATTGGGATATCATATCTTGCATCTGCAGTGAAAATAATATAAACACCTTTATTTGGTCCGCCTTTATGCAATTGTCCGGTTGAGTGCAAATATCTTGGTCCATATCCTAGTGTCGTTGCAACTTTTAAATTGTTGCGTAATTTCATTCTGATACTTTGCAGGTTTTTCTCTCTGGAGGGAGTTTTTAACATATAAGCTAATAAGGAAAAATAGTCCGATGTTTTTGCAAGTTTCACAAAAGCTTTAATAAATGCTTTTAATGATTTTTATGGTACTTCGGGAACCAACTATGATTTGTATCTGCATAAATTGAAAGACCATTATGTGATACCAGAGGTTCACCCTCGGAGAATGATCCTCTTTCCTTCCATTCGTTTAAAAGGTCATTACTGTTCTTTTTGCTTTCTGCAACATTAGGTTCGTTAAAAGGATTGACACCGATTATTTTTCCCGCTGTTGCAGTGGCTATTTCCCAGCGTAAAAATTCCGCACCAATTGCATAATTATTTTTTAATTCTATTCTAACAACAGGATGAGCATTCTTTTCAAGAGAAGCTAATTTTCTTTCATCGGTTTGAGTATCATCGCCAGAAGCGTGGAGATAAACAAATACCCTGTCCTTATCATATTGTTCTGGTTTTCCTAAATCTTCGCTTTCGATCGGGATTAATCCTTTATCTTCTTTCCCTGTACTTTCTGCTATCAATTGTTCAACCCAATATCCATAAGCGCTTATAGATTTTGAAAGGACAAATGTAACTTTGTCTCTGCCAGATTTCTGATTTATTCCCAGCAAAGTTCCCAGACTTACTGCCGGACTTGCCTCCGAAGGAATAAATTCACCGCAACTTATTTTCATTTGATGGGCATAATCCAATATCTTTTTTATATCCATTCCAATCAATGCCATTGGAACTAAACCAAAATATGAAAGTGCCGAATATCTTCCTCCGTAATCTTCCGGGTTATTGAATACATGTCTGAAGCTTTTCGATTTTGCCTCTTTTTCAAGTGAAGTTCCGGGATCGGTAATTGCGATGAAATGGTTGCCTGGAGATTGAACTCCGGTATCACTTAACTTTGAATAAAAATGTCTGTAAAAGCTCAATGTCTCAATTGTAGTGCCTGATTTACTGGCAACGATAAATAAAGTTTTCTTTAAATCAATATTTGATTCGACTTCTTTCACTGCTTCCGGAGAAGTATTGTCAAGAACAAGTAATTCGGGATAACCATTAGCTGACTTAAAAGTCTCCCTGCATACTTCAGGACATAGACTGCTTCCACCCATTCCTAACAGCACAATAAATTTAATTTTATCCGCTTTAACTTTTTTAGCAAAATCGTTTATTTCATCCGATCGATTTATAAAACCTTCAACGTTCAACCAGCCCAATCTATTGCGGATTTCTTCGGTTTGTTTGTGGTCAGTTTTCCATAAAAAGGGATCTTTAGCATAAAGCCTGCGCGAATACCGTTTTTCATCCAATGATTTGAGCGCAGCCCCAACTTCCGATTTAGAAGCGGCAAAATTAATTTCCTGTCGCCCTGTTTTATCTGCTAAAAAGGCTCTTCTTCTCTTTGCAATTGTTTCCATGAATTCATCATAGGGATCGATAAATTTCTGGACTCCTTCATTGACTAATTGTGTTGTAACAAAATCCATATTGATCCCTAAACTTCGGAGATTGGAAAAAACTTTATAAGATTCATCCAGGTCTTTTTCTATCGTATTATCTTCAGGTTTTCCGTGATCATAAAATGCGTCGATTGTTTGATCAGGTAAGGTGTTTACTGTGTTGGGGCCAATTAAGGTTTCAACATATTTAACGTCGCTGTAAAGCGGATCTTTCGTGCTGGTGCTTGCCCAAAGAGGTCTTTGCACACGTGCGCCCTTGGCTGCTAAATTATTCCATCTCTCACCATTGAAAATCTTTTTAAAACTTTGATAAGCTAATTTTGCACTGGCAATCCCGGATTTACCCAATAAAAGCTCCGGACTGATTTCAACACTGGTCGTTCTTTCCGGAATAATCAAGTGACCTAATAACTGATCAACCAATACATCTATTCTGCTTAAAAAGAAGCTTGCCACGGAGGCAATTTCATCAACCGGTTTGCCTTCTGCTGACCTTTTCTCCAATGCTCTGATATAGGCATTTGTAACGGCTTCGTAACTCTCAATTGAAAAGAGTAAAGTGATATTGATGTTAATTCCCTCATAAAGCATCTGTTCAATTGCGGGAATTCCTTCATTTGTCCCCGGAATTTTAATAAAACAATTCGGCCTGTTTACGGCTTTGAATAATTTTCTTGCCTCCGCCATAGTACCTTCCGAATCATGAGCTAAATAAGGTGAAACTTCAAGACTTACAAATCCATCAATTCCATTTGATAGATCATAAACCGGCATTAAAACATCGCAGGCATCCTGAACATCTTTCGTTGTTAGTGCTTCATATATTTCTTTGACGGTTTTGTTTTTATTTACTAACTGTTTAATCTGTTGATCGTAATCGGTGCTTTTCGATATTGCTTTGTTAAAAATTGCCGGATTTGATGTAATACCTCGTAGTCCGAATTGAGTTACTCTTTTTTTCAGTTCGCCGCTTTTAATTTTTTTACGGGTTAGATTATCCAACCAATAGCTCTGTCCGTAATCGATCAGTTTTAATAAATTATTCATTAAAAGCTCCCCTTTTCATAATATAACAGGAATTTTTAATTTTCTGTATAAGGTAGCAGGATGCTCTGTATTATCATAGCTCTTATTTGGTTACAATTTTACTATCCATAATATAAGGTTGGCTTTAATATGATACTCCCACTTCATAATAAGATCAAACAATATTTACTGTAGTTTCACACAGAACTGAGGTAAGATGGTAAAAGTGGACACTATGGTAATGTATTAGACATATTATACAAAGGCCACTCCTGTGCCGAATACAATGCCGCAATTGAAAGGAGATCAGCATGACAACCTTTTCAAGTCTCGATCCAGGGCAAATGGATCAACTGGCGATCAACACGATTCGTTTCCTGTCCGTGGATGCCATTGAAAAGGCCGATAGCGGCCACCCTGGGTTGCCCCTCGGTGCTGCGCCGATGGCCTATGTATTGTGGACGCGGTTTCTTCGGCACAATCCGATCAACCCGCATTGGTTCAATCGGGACCGGTTTGTCCTGTCGGCCGGACACGGTTCGATGTTGATCTACAGCTTGCTGCATCTGACTGGCTACGATTTGCCGCTGGAGCAAATCAAGCAATTCCGCCAATGGGGCAGCAGGTCTCCGGGACACCCCGAGCGCGGACTGACGCCGGGCATCGAGACGACGACCGGTCCCCTCGGCCAGGGATTCGCCAACGGCGTCGGCATGGCAATCGCGGAATATTATCTTGCGGCACACTACAACCGGCCCGGACACCATATCGTCAATCATTTCACTTACGTGCTGGTCAGCGATGGCGATTTAATGGAAGGCGTGTCTTCTGAGGCAGCGTCGCTCGCTGGTCATTTGAAGCTCGGCAAACTGATTTGCCTCTACGACGACAATCACATCACGCTTTCCGCCTCGACTCACATCACATTCACAGAAGATCGCGCCAGGCGTTTCGAGGCGTACGGCTGGCACACGCAGACGGTTGAGGATGGAAATGATCTTGAGGTGATTGACCACGCGCTGCGTACGGCACAATCCGAGAAGGAACGCCCCTCGCTGATTCTTGTGCGCACGCATATAGGCTATGGCTCACCGCACAAGCAGGACACTTTTAAAGCGCACGGCTCGCCACTTGGCAGGGAAGAAGTGAGATTGACAAAGCAGGCGTTGGGCTGGCCACTCAATCCGGAGTTTTACATTCCAGATAATGCACTCGCGCATTTCCGTCTTGCCCTTGAAAATGGCAAACAGGCCGAAGCAGAATGGGAAGTGGGATTCTCGGAGTATTCGAAAGCGTTTCCAGACCTCGCCAAAGAATTTCAGCAGGGGATGACCGGAGAATTGCCCCAGGGCTGGGACGCCGATATCCCGGTCTTTCCGGCCGACCCGAAAGGTTTGGCAACACGCGCCGCTTCGGGCAACGTACTGAACTCGATAGCCAAGAAACTTCCAGCTTTGATCGGTGGCTCCGCAGATTTAGATCCGTCCACCCGGACAGGGCTTAAAATGATGGGTGATTTTGGAAACCCACTCGAGGAGACCGGCAATTTGCAGGGATCGACGGGCGGCGGCTGGAGTTATGCGGGACGCAACCTGCACTTTGGTGTTCGCGAGCATGCGATGGGATCAATCGCGAATGGGTTGGCGGTGCACGGCGGGGTCATTGCGTTCACGTCAACGTTTCTCATTTTCTCGGACTATATGCGGCCACCGATTCGACTGACGGCGCTTATGGAACAGGGGGTGATCTTCGTTTTCACCCACGACAGCATTGCTGTTGGCGAAGATGGCCCAACTCATCAGCCGATTGAGCAATTGGCCTCGCTGCGCGCGATCCCAAACCTGCTCGTCGTCCGCCCATGCGATGCGAACGAGACTGCCGTGGCGTGGCGCGTAGCGATTCAGACACGGGATCGACCGGTCGCGCTTATTTTGACACGGCAGGATGTGCCCACGCTTGACCGCACACAGTTCGCTGCGGCAGATGGTTTGCAACGCGGTGCATATGTTTTGGCCGATGCGCCCAATGGCAAACCGGACATCATCCTGATCGCTTCCGGGTCGGAAGTCAGCCTGATCGTTGAGGCCCGCCAAAAACTGACCGAGAGCAAGATCAACGTTCGGATAGTAGCCATGCCATGCTGGGAATTGTTTGATGCCCAATCCCGAGGTTATCGAGACTCGGTTCTTCCTCCAACAACACGGGCACGACTTGCCGTTGAAGCGGGAGCGACTCAGGGTTGGTGCAAGTATGTGGGCGACAAGGGTACTGTGATTGGAGTGGATCGTTTCGGCGCATCGGCCCCGGGAAAGGTCCTGATGAGCGAATATGGTTTCACTGTTGATAATATCCGCAGACATGCACTGGAGTTAGTAAACCGGAAAAGGGAGGCAACGTAATGCGTATCGTAACTGCGGAGGATAACGAAGGTCATGGGAGTGACAGACTGTGCAGACTACGACAGTGTTGATTTTTTTTATTTTTTAGTCGCGGCGCTGGAGTTGAGTCTGGCAAAGGGGATTTCCACTCGAACTGCTCATGCAGAACAGGCATCCAAACCGCTATCTCTTCATCAAATCTTCATACATCAATGCTAAGATTCAAAATAGCATAATCGGTCAGTCCGGATCTATCAACAGTTAATCTATCAGCATGGAGGAAAAAAGAATGAATTACAAAGAGTTCGTAAAAAAAAGGTGTGTATTGTTTATCGCAATTATTGCAGCCGGCCTGATAAACGCAGCGGTGATTCATTGGGATAGTATAAGCAATGCAGAGCCGACAGGGATTATTAAAGTCCGGCAGGGGACAGATGCAGCATCGGTCAATCCATCTGATGTAGCTGCGGCCGAACAGTTTAGCAATGTCTTCGCCGGGGTTGCAAAAAAAGTGAATCCGTCAGTAGTGACAATATTCACGGAGTCAAATGTCAAAGTGCAGCAGCCTTTCAAGGGGATGCCGTTTGATCAGTTTTTTGGAGATGATTTCTTTAAACGATTTTTTCAGGACAGACAGCCTCAGGGTAATTTAAAACAGATGGGATTGGGATCAGGAGTTATTATAGACGCGGACGGAATTATTTTAACCAATAATCATGTCGTGGATGGTGCTGACAATATCAAGGTAAAGCTGCTGAATGGAGAGGAGTATGAAGCAAAAGTGAAAGGAAGAGACGCACAGACAGACCTGGCGGTTATTACCATAAAGTCCCATAACCTGCAACCTATCCAAATAGGAAATTCTGACGCGGCCAGGGTCGGAGAATGGGTCCTGGCGATTGGCTCTCCTTTTAATCCGCAACTCGAACATACAGTGACGGCAGGAATCGTCAGCGGAAAAGGGAGAAGAGGCGTGGGAATAAGTCAATACGAGGACTTTATTCAGACAGATGCGGCTATAAATCCCGGAAATTCAGGTGGAGCCCTCGTCAATCTTCGGGGTGAATTAATTGGAATCAATACAGCAATAGCCAGCGGCACAGGTGGGTACATGGGGGTCGGTTTTGCTATTCCTTCAAAACTTGCGCAGAAGGTAATGCAGGATATCATTGAGAAAGGGAAAGTGCAGAGAGGCTGGCTGGGGGTCTATATCCAGGATGTCACTCCGGAAATCGCCAAGGCGCTTAAATTAGATTCAGCAAAAGGGGTTATTATAAGCAATATCCAGGAAAACAGTCCTGCTGAAAAAGCGGAGCTTAAAATTGAGGATGTTATACTTAAAATGAACGGAAAGGTTGTTGATAACTCTATGGAATTAAGCACCCACATTGCAGGTATGTCTCCGGGATCATCCGTGACTCTTGGAATATTAAGAGACAACAGGTTAATGGATGTTTCAGTTACATTAGGCGAATTGAGTCCTGAGGCAGAGCAGCAGTCACAACGTGACACCGGCAACTCAAAGATCGGGCTTAATGTCTCTGACATAAACCATGATCTGGCCGGAAGATACCAGATCCCGGAAAAAGAAATGGGGGTCGTTGTCGTCAGCGTTGATCCTGAAGGTATTGCTGCACAGGTTGGTTTTAAGGAAGGTGATTTAATAACGAAATTCAATAAAAAGCAGGTCCATTCTGCGATCGAATTTAATAATTCAATAAAAAAGGTCAAACCGGGAGAAGGCATGTTGTTTCAACTGTACCGTTCCGGCGGCAACTTATTCCTGGCCTTTACTATGCCAGAAAAATAATTTCCTGATACCCGCGATGATATTTTGTATAATATAGATTCAGGAATAAAAATGAGAATCTTGGTCGTCGAAGATGAGGAGGCACTGGCCTCACAGGTCAGGAATATTTTAGAGAGTGAAGGCTATCATGTTGGAATAGCATCCAATGGAATGGACGGACTCGATAAGGCTTTTGAGGAAGAATACGACCTGATTATACTGGATGTATTACTTCCTAAAATGAATGGAATCGAGGTGTTAAAAGAAGTTCGCAAAGGGAGGTTAACAGTCCCGGTTCTTTTGCTGACTGTCAGAAATAACGTTGAAGATAAAGTAATTGGACTTGATGCGGGCGCAGATGATTATTTAACGAAGCCTTTTGCTATTCCGGAACTACTGGCCAGGACCAGATCTTTATTGAGGCGTACAAGTGAAGTGAAGTCCGCTGCACTGAGCGCCGGAGACCTTGAAGTCAATACGAATACTCACCAGGTCACAATTTCAGGGAGACTTGTGAATCTGACCACAAAAGAATATGCAATCCTGGAATTTCTTCTTTACAATAAGAACCGCTTATTGTCACGGCTTTCAATTGCAGAACATGTCTGGGGGGATAGTTTCGATCTCTTTTCGATGACCAACTTTGTGGATGTACATATCAAAAACCTCCGTAAGAAGATTAATGATGACAAAGAAAAGAGGCTCATTCAAACGATTCGTGGAGTAGGTTATCTCATCAGGGATGAATAATGAAGATCCGTCTGCGGCTGACCCTGCTCTATATTACGATCACGCTTGCCATCGTGCTTATGTTCAGTCTTGGGGCATACTGGGGCATGAGAAGTTTTTTATTCAGGGCTATTGATGACGAACTCAATTATATTGCCGATTCCATTGAAAGAGCCTATGACCCGTTTTTTAATGAGTTTATCAGCCTGACCATCTCTCCGGACAACTTAAACCGCTATCTGGAATATTATGTCATTGTCCATGATACCTCTGGAAATACCATCTTTGCCTCCCCTATGACACGAATCATATCATTCGAAGTACATGGCGCCAAAGACAGGACTAAGAAAGCCTTTACAATTGATGTCAGGGTGCCGGGAAACATCTCATTTTTCAGTTCGAATGTAAAAGGGGAGATTACATTCAGGGCTATTTCACGAACGATGTATTATAAAAATCATCTAATAGGGGAGGTCATAGTTGGGGTGCCGATTGAAAGAATTAAAGAATCCATGGAGAAATTGCTGAGAGTGCTGCTTGGAGGAATTGTTTTGACCCTCATACTGGTCGGGACCGGCAGTTATTTTCTTACGCGCCAGCTCCTGAATCCTATAAACAAAATTACCCAAAAGGCAAATCAGATCAGCCATAGTAATTTGGGTGAGAGGATCATCGTTCATCATAAGGAGGATGAATTAGGGCAACTTTCAATGGTACTCAATAGCCTGCTGGGACGTCTGCAGGAGGCATTTGAGAGTCAGAAACAGTTTATGGCAGACGCCGCTCACGAGCTTAAGACACCCTTGTCCATACTGCGTGCTCACTGGGAGAATGAATTGAATAATCCCGGGTTGACACTAACGATGAAGGAAAAACTTGTTCAGGATGTTGAAACAATCTCCAGGCTGAGTCATACAATTAACAGCCTGTTAATGCTTAGTCAAGTTGAGGCGATACAAACAAATTTTGATTTTACTACACTGCAACTGGATGAACTATTGCAGGAAGTAATCACCGATGCCGGCATGATGGCGTCAATAAAAAAACAGAAAATCAATATCAAAGGGCTGACTCCGGTATCTATACAGGCAGACAAGATGCGTTTATATCAACTCTTTTTTAACCTGCTTGATAATGCCGTCAAATATACAGATCAGAAAGGTAATATTGATGTCTCTCTTTATCTGGAGTCGAAATGGGCAGTTGTGGAAGTCAGCGATAATGGCATCGGCATTCCCGTTGAAGACCTGCCGCACATTTTTGAGAGATTTTACCGTGTAGATAATGACAGCACCCGAAAAAATGCGGGGAGCGGATTGGGCCTTTCCATCTGTCAGCTTATTGTCAGGTCACATGGAGGATTAATTGAAGCAGAAAGTGAGGTCAATGCCGGGAGTACATTCAGGGTCAGGCTCCCACAATCAGTCTAATTGATACTCATTGTAATCACACATGAAAACAGGGTAATATTATTCATAACAGTTATCATGAAAAGGAGAAAGACCTTATCACGCTCTGCAATCTTCGTATACAATACGCTAAGCGGCTTGAGTTGGATCAAGGCATGAGAGTATAATAGACAGGAAAAGAAAGGAGCGAAAGTGAGCAATAGAACAGGTGTCAGACATCCGATATACAGCCTTCTGCCCGCGGAAGTCGAGGGATTCGAATCCCTGGCCGAGCTTGCCCTTGATCTGCGCTGGTCGTGGAGTCATACTGCTGATAAAGTCTGGCAGCAGCTTGATCCTGATCTGTGGGAGCTTACGTACAACCCCTGGGCGGTTCTGCAGACGGTTTCCAGGGATAAGCTTAAGAGAGTATTATCCGATCCATATTTCCGCAAAATAGTGGATGACCTCTTGCACGCCATGCGTAAGGCAGCGAAAACCCCTGCATGGTTTCAGCAAGAGCATTCGAAGTCTCAACTTACCTGTGCTGCATATTTCAGCATGGAATTCATGTTGAGTGAAGCGCTGCCAATCTATTCCGGCGGACTTGGTAATGTGGCAGGCGATCAGCTCAAATCGGCGAGTGATCTGGGAGTGCCGGTGGTAGGTGTGGGACTGCTTTACCAGCAAGGTTATTTCCGGCAAGTGATAGACAAAGAGGGAGCGCAACAGGCCCTTTTCCCCTACAATGATCCGGGACAATTGCCCATCACACCGCTCCGTCAGGCGAATGGGGAGTGGTTGCGGCTGAAGCTCGACTTGCCCGGATACCCGGTCTGGCTGCGCGCCTGGCAGGTCCAGGTCGGCCGGGTGCGCCTTTACCTGCTTGACAGCAATGACCCTGCGAACCTTCCCGCTCACCGTGGCATTACCAGTGAGCTCTACGGGGGAGGACCGGAGTTAAGGCTGAAACAGGAGATGATGCTTGGGATTGGCGGATGGCGCCTTCTTTGCGCACTTGGTATTAAGCCGGAGGTCTGTCATCTGAATGAGGGACATGCTGCCTTCGCCATTTTGGAACGAGCCCGGAGTTTTATGAATGAGACCGGACAGCCCTTCGAAGTCGCACTGGCTGTCACCAGAGCTGGTAATCTCTTTACCACTCACACGGCAGTGACTGCCGGCTTTGACCGCTTTGATCCGGCCCTCATCGAGCAATACCTGGGTGGATATGCCGAACAGAAGCTCGGCATATCACTCCACGACTTGCTCGCCATGGGCCGTCAGAATCCGAACGACCCATCGGAGAGTTTCAACATGGCCTATCTGGCAATCCGCGGAAGCGGTGCGGTCAATGGGGTAAGCCGCCTGCATGGAAAAGTAAGCAGGCAGCTCTTTGAGCCTCTTTTTCCGCGCTGGCCGATAGACGAAGTGCCGGTAGGACATGTGACCAACGGAGTTCACATGCCGAGCTGGGACTCGGCGCCGGCCGACGATCTTTGGACGGAAGCCTGTGGAAAAGATCGCTGGCTGTGGACGACGGAAACCCTCGCGAAGGACATTTACCTTATCTCCGACACCAGACTTTGGCAATTTCGTATTGCGGCAAGCAAGTCTCTTGTTGAATATGCTCGTGAGCGTTTGTCCAGGGAACTGGCTGCTTCCGGTGCGTCCACAGTGGAGGTTGCCGGGACGAAGCATTTATTTGATCCCAATTCATTGACCCTGGGCTTTGCCAGGCGCTTCGCAACCTATAAGAGACCAAATCTATTGTTGCATGATCCGGAACGATTGCTTCGCCTGTTAACCAGTCCGGAGCGCCCGGTGCAGCTTATCATTGCCGGCAAGGCCCATCCGGAGGACCAGGCGGGACAGTCTATGATACAGCAGTGGAACCATTTCATCAAACAGCCTGAGGCGCGCAGCCGTGTGATCTTCCTGAGTGACTATGACATGCTGCTGACTGAACACCTGGTGCAGGGGGTAGATGTCTGGATCAACACTCCGCGCCGGCCCTGGGAGGCTTGCGGTACAAGCGGAATGAAGGTCCTCGTCAATGGCGGTATAAATTTATCGGAATTGGACGGCTGGTGGGCAGAGGCCTACACGCCAGAAGTGGGATGGGCATTGGGAGACGGCCTGGAACATGACGACGATCCGGTCTGGGATGCAGTTGAAGCAGGGGCACTCTACGACCTGTTAGAACACGAGGTAATTCCAGAGTTCTATAACCGGGACAAAGATGGCATCCCCAGGGACTGGCTGGCCAGGATGCGGGAAAGCATGGCGCTGTTGACACCTCGCTTTTCCGCCAACCGCTCCGTGCGTGAATATACTGAGCAACACTACCTTCCTGCTGCCATAAACTATCGTAAACGAGCTGCTGATAAAGGTGCCGTTGGAAGACAGGTGGTTGAGTGGCAGCATACGATCCAGCAAAAATGGGGGACACTCCGCTTAGGTGAAATGAAGATGGAGACCAAAGGGAACCAGCATTTATTCGAGGTTCAGGTCTATCTCAATGACCTCGACCCGGCAGCAGTGCGTGTAGAGCTTTATGCCGACGGAGTCAACGGCGTTGGTATGGTTCGGCAGGAGATGAAGCGCGTCAGCAACACGTCGTCGGGTGCGTCGGGCGGCTACATTTACAGCGCTGCGGTGCCTGCGGACCGACCGGAGAAGGACTATACGGTGCGTATGATACCGCACAGCTCCGGAGTTTCGGTTCCCATGGAGGATGGTCACATTCTCTGGCAGCGGTGAACAAACTCGAACCGGAGAAAGACGGCAGATATGTTAATATCCGGCGAGCTATGGATATATGCTTGCGATCTTTGCCAGTATGGTTTTGCGATTCAGCTCAGCATTCATTGTAAGCCTTATTTTATAGGATCTTATTGCTAAATGAATTGTTCCTGTTCCCTCTATTCCCCTTTGTTGAAAAGGTCATTGTTTACCCTGGCTGTAATCCTTTTTGCGATTAATTATAGCTATGCTGCTGAGACGACCCTGGAGTATGGCATTTTTGGCAAGGTCACACTTTATCAGCAGTCTGTCCATCCTTCTCAGGTCGTTATATTCGTTTCCGGTGATGGGGGATGGAATCTTGGCGTAGTTGATATGGCAAGAGAACTCGCCACGCTGGATGCCCTGGTGATAGGAGTTGATATTACTCATTATTTGAAGGAGCTGTCAGGTAATCAGGATAAGTGTTCATATCCTGCCGGGGACTTTGAGCTATTAAGCAAATTCGTTCAGAAGAAGCTTGACTTTCCCAGATATATTCCTCCAATCCTTGTCGGGTATTCATCCGGAGCAACCCTTGTTTATGCGACAATTGTCCAGTCACCGCCTGGCACCTTTCGGGGGGCCATTAGCCTTGGATTCTGTCCTGACCTGCCGCTGAATAAGCCTTTTTGCAGAGGTAGTGGACTGGAATGGACTACGGGTCCTCATGGTAAAGGATTTAGTTTTCTGCCGGCAAAGAATCTCAGTATTCCCTGGATTGCCTTTCAGGGTGATATTGATCAGGTCTGTAATGCAATGGATGTTGAGGCGTATGTCAAGAAGGTTGACAGAGGTGAGATGGTACTGTTACCCAGAGTCGGTCATGGCTTCTCAGTGACGGGTCACTGGATGCCGCAGTTCAGGAAGGCGTTCAGGAGTCTGGTTGAAAAACAGGATCAGCAAAAGTATGCAGAAGTTGAAGATCTTAAAGACCTGCCGCTGGTTGAGGTACGGGCAAGACAGAACAACAGGAAAACCATGGCAGTTATTATTTCCGGAGACGGCGGGTGGGCAAATATTGATCGTGAAATAGGAGACATTTTGTCGAACAGTGATATTGACGTTGTCGGGTTTAATTCGCTTCAATACTTCTGGTCAAGACGCACACCTGATACAGCCGCAGACGATCTTAACAGAGTGCTGAACCATTACCTCACTGCATGGAATAAGGAGAATGCGGTTTTGATTGGATATTCATTGGGGGCGGACGTACTTCCTTTTATGATTAACAGGTTGCCGGCTGAAATCCTTGGACATGTTCCGTTGGCTGTCCTTGTCGGTCCGGGACATGAAGTGGACTTTGAGTTTCACGTAACCGATTGGCTGGGCAGGTCGTCACGAAAGACGGCGGCGCCTGTTCTTCCTGAAGTAGAAAAAATAAAAGTAAAAAAAATCCTCTGTTTTTATGGAGAGGAAGAGAATGATTCGCTTTGCAGAGTGTTGAAAATGGATAAAGCTGATATTATTCCACTCAAGGGCGGGCACCATTACGGAGGAGACTACAAAAAACTGGGCGATACGATCCTGAGGGAAATACGGTGACGCATGAGCTGATGAAATCATTTATAATGATGTTAGCATTGGAACAAATAAGGTTATTTTGGAGGGCGATAAATAAACCTGTTTTCATGACATTTTTAAGCATCATATTAGTGGGCTGCGCCGTTTATAACCCCGCACCTCTCACGGATAAAGGTTTGAAAGAAGCCATTGCCGTTCCTGATAAAAAAGAGCTTGCGAGTGAGGCTGCAAGCTTTCGCCACCCGAGAATTGCTTCAATCGTGCTGGACTTCTCAAGACCCCTCACTCCTGACGAGCTGTCCGTAATAGCGGTGCTTGTCAATCCGGACCTCAAGGCCGTGAGGGCCAGAGAGGAGGTTGCCGGGGCCCAGGTCTTCAGCGCAGGACTATTGCCTGACCCTCAACTCTCTGCCGGCCTTGATCATCCAATAGGCTCGACCCAGGGCCTTGTGAACGCCTATAACGTTGCTTTAAGCTGGAACATTGGCAGCATTATAACCCGATCGTCAGAGCGCCGTGCAGCCATTGCAGAAAGCGAGCAGACCCATTATGATGTAGCATGGCAGGAGTGGATGGTGGCAAACCAGGCCCAACTCCTCGCTGAACGCATGGTGTATCTGGGTAAAAGGGAATCTGTCGCTAACGAGGCTTTGGCCTTCGAACTCCAACTGCTGGAGGCTGCGCGCAGAAGTATCGAGCACGGAGATGCAAAAATAGACGTGGTGGGATTAAGACAGGCCGCATATGTAGACACACATGACACAGCCCTTGCCCTTTCAAGGGAAAAAGAAGCAACCAGACAGGAGTTGAACTATCTTCTGGGGCTGCCTCCTGAGGAATCGGTATCCATTGATGTGAGGCCAATTCATGAGATACCTTCTCTAAATGCCATTGATATATTTGCTTTTGCCAGTCATGAGCGTCTTGATCTGATTGCCCTTCAGAAAGGTTATGAAGCCCAGGAAGAAAGGCTTCACGTGTCCATCCTGGGACAGTACCCGGGCTTCAACCTCGGTTTTAGCCGCGCACGTGGTACAGGCAATGAAAATACCGTGGGGATAGGCGTCAGTATCGATATCCCGGTATTTACCCGTAATCGGGGGGCTATTGCAGTTGCCAGGGCCACCCGCTCTCAACTACGAGTGGAGTACGCTGCCAGGCTGCATCAGGCACGCTCTGATATCTCAAGACTGACAACGGACATTTCAAATATTAACCGCCAAAGAGCGGCTGTGAATGAAGAGCTGCCCGCATTGAGACGCTCAGAGGATGCCATGCGTATTGCTATGGAAAGGGGAGACGTGGATTCAGTCAGCTATGAAGCGGTACGTGCAGCGCTGCTGGACAAGGAGCTGAAGCTTCTGTACCTTGAGCAGGCCGCTTCTGAGCAGCTGATAGCTTTGCAGCTTGCAGCTGGCGCTCCATTGCATTTCATGGAGAAGGAGAAGACTGACAAATGATACCCAAAATAGTTACAAGGCTTCTGCTCATGGTTTTATTCAGTATTTGGTTTTTTGATGCGACCACGGTTGCTGAGGAAGGGACTATTACAGGAAGTGTAGTACTTGTTCGCCTTGCCACCGTTAATTCAATACCGATGTCGCAAAGCATTACCGCATATGGCACAGTAGAGTTTTCACCGGAGTATACCAGGGAATTGAGTTTGCGAGGCGAGGGGATCGTAACGCGAGTCTTCGTCACTGCAGGGGAGCAGGTTCGTAAAGGTACCCCCCTTATTACAGTCCGGCCGACAGCTAATGCCAGTCTCGAAATAGAAAGCGCAAGAATAGCTAAGGAATACTCCCGTAAAGATCTGGACCGTTTGATCAGTCTTCGATCGAGTAATCTTGCCACTAATGCAGAGGTACAGGCAGCGGAGCAGGTACTGGCAAAGGCAGAGGCTATCCTTGCGAATGTAAGCAAGCGAAACATTGGCAACTCCGGACTTACCCTGCGTTCTGAAATGAATGGAGTCGTGGAATCTTTTAGCGTAAAAGAAGGTCAGATCGTCGCTCCGGATGTAGTGCTGCTGCATCTGGCTGACCCGAACAAGCTGCGGGTCAGGTTCGGCGTGGAGGTGGAAGACATAGAACACGTCCGCGAGGGTCAGCGTGTAGATATAACCCCTCTGTATCCAGGGGCTTCTCAGGTTAAGGGGACTATAAGTCAGGTCTACCGGAAGGTTGACCCCGATACACGCCTTGTGGATGCGGTAGTGCCCCTGAAAACTTCGACAGGGATACTACCCGGGGCTATGGTCCGTGGTGAAATTGCTATAAAGTCGGGTGTCAGCGCACTTGCCATACCACGTGAATCCGTCCTCTACAAAAACAGCAGGGCCTACGTCTTCGTGGCCGATAAGGGCAAGGCGCATCTGCGCTGGGTAGATGCCGGAGAGGACAACGGAAAGTTCGTGGAGATACGCAAAGGTCTTTCTGCCGGCGAGATGGTTGTTACGTCTGGAAACTACGAACTGGACGATGGAATGGCCATACGTCAGGAAAGTCATAAATGATCGGTCCATGGCTTCAGAGACATACCCGCTCACTGCTTTTTCTTCTTGTGGTACTCGTCGTTGGCGGTGTATTTACATCAGGGAGCCTGCCGGTAGCTCTATTTCCAGATATCCGGTTTCCACGTATCGTAGTAAGCATAGACTCAGGGGATCGCCCGGTTGACAGAATGGTGGTGGAGATAGTACAGCCTCTCGAGCAGGCTCTGAGGAGCGTCCCTGATGTGCAGGGGATCCGCTCCACGAGCAGCCGCGGTTCGGCAGACCTTTCGGTGAACTTAGCCTGGGGAAGCGATATGACGGCGGCGCTTCTGCAGGTAGAATCAGCCGTAAGCCGGGAGCTTTCCAGCCTGCCAGCCGGCACGTCTTTCTCGGCCAGGCGAATGGACCCGACTGTCTTCCCTGTTCTGGGTCTTTCGCTCACATCGAACGACCGGGAGCCCGTCAGCCTTCGGGATTTCGCCTACTTCCAGATAAGGCCGCTGATCTCGTCCATACCCGGGATCGCCGGGGTGGAAATACTGGGAGGAAATCAGGCAGAATACCAGGTGATGGCAGATCCGGCGCGGCTGAGGGCATCGGGACTCACCCTCAAGGACGTTGCTATGGCGCTCTCAGCAAACAACGTAGTGACGGCTGTAGGTCGTATAGAAGACCATTATCGTCTTTATCTGGTGCTCTCTGATACAAGCCTTAAAAACCTTGACGACATCAGACATACTATTTTGAAAAGCGGCGCCAATGGCATAGTAGAGCTTGGAGATGTCGCTGATGTGCACTCTGGCTATATCCCGCAGTGGAGCCGCGTCACGGCAAATGGCAGGGACGCCGTACTCATGAACGTTATGCAGCAGCCGGGGGACAACACGGTCGCGATAGTGAGGAGTGTAAGAGCCCGTTTGTCTGATTTCAGCGGCCAGATTCCGGCGGACATAAGTATAAAACCTTACTACGACCAGTCCGAGCTGGTGGTCTCGTCCGCCATCAGCGTACGCGATGCCATTTTAATAGGTGCGGCGCTCGCAGCACTTATACTCTTTTTCTTTCTGCGTAATCTGAGGATCACACTGATCATAGCCGTTGTCCTTCCGAGCGTGTTGGCGGCCACGGTGCTTCTTCTGCACGCACTCAATATGAGTTTCAATATCATGACGCTTGGCGGCATGGCAGCGGCAGTAGGTCTGATAGTTGATGACGGGGTGGTGATGGTCGAGTACATCATGCGACGGATGAGTGAAGGGGAAAAAGGAGAAAAGCCAGCGCACGGACCGGTACTGAGCGCGGCTACTGAGATGTTGAGACCGCTATCCGGGTCATCTCTTGCAACCGTTATTGTCTTTCTTCCCCTTGCATTCCTGGGCGGGGTTACGGGCGGCTTTTTCAAGGCGTTAGCCGTCACGATGGCCTCCAGCCTTGTCATATCTTTTTTTGTGGCCTTTTTGGCTATTCCTTTGTTAGGTGATATCTTTTTGAAAAGTAGAGATGCCGAGCGCATGGAAACGGCCGGCAGGATGCTGAGGTACATGCACAGGAAATACAGCCTGCTTATGAGCGGCTTTCTAAAACGGAACCGCCTGGTCCTGCCCATCATCATATTGCTCTGCGCCGCTGGCTACATCTCATATTCACGGGTAGGTTCGGGCTTCATGCCGCACATGGACGAAGGTGGTTTTATTCTCGACTACAAGGCCGCTCCTGGCACATCTCTGTCTGAAACGGACAGGCTATTGCGTCAGGTAGAGGAGATTGTCACCAATACGCCGGAAGTAGATACCTACTCAAGGCGTACAGGACTGCAATTGGGAGGAGGTCTGACTGAGGCTAACGAAGGAGATTTTTTTATACATCTTAAGCCATTCCCGCGAAGGGACATCGAGACCATCATGTCCGAGGTCCGAAGACGAATTGAGACCGGAGTTCCGGGGCTCAGGATAGAGACCCTCCAGCTCATGGAAGACCTCATCGGAGACCTGACTGCGGTACCCCAGCCTATAGAGATCAAGATTTTCAGCGACGACCCTTCTGTACTCATGAAAATAGCCCCTCAGGTGGCAGAACGTATAGGCAGGATACCTGGAGTTGTAGAGGTCTTTGACGGCATAAAAATAGTCGGAGATGCTATCGAAATACGTATTGACAGGGTCAGGGCAGCCCTCGAAGGTCTTGATCCGGATGCCGTGACCGGGCAGATCAGCGAACAGCTCGGTGGAGATGTTGCCAGCCAGGTTCAGTCCGGAGAAAAGATGGTGGGCGTGAGGGTCTGGCCGCCTTCGAACCTGCGTGACCGCATACAGCTAATTGATGAACTGCTTCTAAAGTCTCCGGGCGGTCACTACCTGCCCTTAAAGAGGGTGGCGAGCATAAGTATTGCTGAAGGACAGGTCCAGGTAGACCGTGAGAATCTTAAGCAAATGATCGCCGTGACAGGCCGAATAGAAGGGAGGGACCTGGGCTCGACCATGAGGGACATAAAGTCCTCTATGAGCGGGATGAAGCTGCCGGTGGGGAGCTATATCGAGTACGGCGGGCTGTACATGGAGCAACAGAAGTCTTTTCGTGACCTGCTTATGGTTTTTGTAAGTGCTGTTCTACTGGTGGGGATTCTCCTGCTTTTCCTCTATGAACGGTTTGTGGTGGTACTGAGCATCCTTTTTACGACCCTCCTTTCGCTGAGCGGCTCTTTTCTCGGTCTCTGGCTTACAGGCACCGAGCTTAACATCTCTGCGATGATGGGCATCACAATGATAGTTGGCATCGTTACTGAGATCGCCATCTTCTATTTTGCCGAGCTCGATGATATTACTGTAAATGAACCCGGTCTGCTTATAACCGCAGGAATCATGAGAATGCGCCCAATCCTCATGACATCTATTATAGCTATTCTGGCGCTCATGCCTCTGGCTTTAAAAATTGGCTCCGGATCTGCGATGCAGGCTCCTCTTGCAATTGCCATCATATCGGGACTTTTATTGGCTGTACCGCTCGTTCTGATGGTTATGCCTGCACTTTACTTATTACTTAATTTCGTTTTAAATAATTCGAAAACGCGTATAAGGCAATCACGGTCCGGACTATGACGGAAAGGCTTCTAAGAACTCGAAATAAATCAGAGGAGAAAAAGATATGAGACAACAAACATATGAAATCGGAATGATTGGTCTTGGCGTAATGGGGCGCAACCTGACACTAAATATAGCGGATCATGGGTACTCAGTCAGCGGTTATGATAAGGATTTGTCAAAGGTTCTGAAACTTCAAACAGAGACCGGAAGCCGTGCAATCCATGCCGCGAAAGGACTGAAGGAATTTGTCAGCGCACTTTCCAGACCGCGTATCATTATGATGATGGTCCCTGCCGGGAAAGTGGTTGACAACGTGATCAATGATTTGATGCCTGAGATAGAAAGAGGCGATCTCATCATTGATGCAGGCAACTCACATTTCAAAGATACGGACCTGCGTTCGAAGTCGCTTGCTGAAATCGGAATATTGTATATGGGGGTCGGAGTATCCGGCGGCGAGGAAGGAGCGAGGCACGGTCCAAGCCTTATGCCGGGTGGTCCTAAAGAAGCCTACGAGCGTGTCAGACCTGTCTTTGAGGCAATTGCAGCACGCGTGGCAGGAGTGCCCTGTTCTGCCTATCTCGGGCCGGGTTCAGCTGGTCATTACGTCAAAATGGTCCACAATGGAATCGAATACGGTTTGATGCAGTTGATAGCTGAATCTTACGACCTGATGAAACGCGGCCTTAAACTGTCTGATGATGAGTTATCTGTTGTTTATAGTCAATGGAATGATGCCGAACTCAATTCGTATCTGATAGAAATAACGTCAAACATTTTCCGTAAGGTTGATGAACGAACCGGGAAGAAGCTCCTCGATATGATCCTGGATAAAGCCGGACAAAAAGGCACAGGGATGTGGGCATCACAAGATGCTATGGACATACGGGTTCCTATACCGGTAATAGATGCAGCTGTCGCCGTTAGAAATATGTCAGCCATGAAAACTGAACGAGAGACAGCCAGCAGTAAACTTGTATTGCACCTTCCGCAATTTGACGGTGATCAGGCTGTATTTCTTACCCGGCTCAAAGGCGCAATCTATGCCTCAATGATAATCACATATGCCCAGGGTTTGGCTCAGCTTCGCATTGCCTCCCAAAAATATGACTTCAATATAGAACTGGAAAATGTGGCGCTCATCTGGCGTGGCGGCTGCATTATCCGGGCCGCGTTACTCGAAGATATCCGGGCTGCGTTTCAATCTCACCCTGATCTGCCGAACCTGCTCAATGATGAATATCTTAGCAAGGTAGTTATTTCCAAAGATGAAGATTTGCGCTCTGTCGTAGGCCAGGCTGCAAGACTTGGTATTCCAGTTCCAGGACTGATGGCGTCCCTTGCCTATTTCGATTCATACCGCAGCGCCTGGCTTCCCGCAAACCTGATACAAGCCCAGCGTGATGATTTCGGCGCACACACTTACGAGCGTGTTGATGAGAATCGTTATTTCCATACAAACTGGGAACATGGTTAATTGAAGAAGCGGTTTAATGCCATATTCATTTATAGAGCATTGGGGTGCGCTTTAACTGTTTGCACTCACCTCTGGAAATAAGGTAAAATTAGGGTTACTTCTGCAATCATTGCAACGACATACCGTATATCAGCAACTGGAGAAGGGGGCTGACCCATGAATATGCTCAAACAACGGAACCATGGTGCGGTGGTCTCGGTACGGGGCAGCGTCGTGGATATACGGTTCGACACACATTTGCCGCCCATTTATTCTTTACTGTATGCACATGAGGGGAAAATTGCCATTGAGGTGTTAGCTCAACTGGATGATCGTCATGTGCGAGGGATCGCTCTGACCCCAACCCAGGGCCTCGCACGCGGAATTGTGGTGGAAGACACAGGCGGACCGTTGAAGGCGCCGGTCGGTAAGGGAATTCTATCGCGAATGTTCGATGTGTTCGGGAACGCCATAGACCGTAAAGCGGTACCCGGCGATGTTCAATGGAGACCGGTGCACCAGTCTCCGCCTCCGCTTGAACGGCGTTCCACCAAATCCGAGATCTTCGAAACGGGAATCAAGGTCATTGACGTGCTGGTGCCGCTTGAGCGCGGCGGAAAAGCCGGTCTTTTCGGCGGGGCGGGGGTTGGCAAGACGGTGTTGCTCACTGAAATGATCCACAATATGATCAAACACCAGGAGGGTGTAAGTATTTTTTGCGGGATAGGCGAACGGTGCCGGGAAGGTGAGGAGCTTTACCGGGAGATGAAGGAAGCCGGTGTGCTGCCGAACATGGTGATGGTGTTCGGTCAGATGAACGAGCCGCCGGGCAGCCGGTGCCGCGTGGGCCATGCGGCGCTTACGATGGCCGAGTATTTCCGGGACGACGAGCACCGCGATGTGCTGTTGTTGATTGATAATATTTTCCGCTTCATCCAGGCTGGTATGGAGGTGTCCGGTTTAATGGGTCAAATGCCGTCGCGTTTGGGCTATCAGCCCACCATGGGCACTGAGCTGTCGCGGTTGGAGGAGCGCATCGCCAACACCGATGCAGGAGCTATCACGTCCATTCAGGCAGTGTATGTGCCGGCGGACGATCTGACCGATCCGGCGGCGGTGCATACTTTTTCGCATCTATCGGCCTCCATCGTGCTTTCGCGCAAGCGGGCGGGTGAAGGCTTTTACCCGGCTATTGATCTGCTGCAATCCAATTCCAAAATGGCGACGCCAGGAATTGTGGGTGACAGGCATTATCGGCTGGCAAAGGAAATCAGGCGGACACTCGCTCAGTATGAGGACCTCAAGGACGTTATCGCCATGCTCGGTCTGGAGCAATTGTCCCCTGACGACCGAAAGCTGGTCGCGCGCGCCAGGCGTCTGGAGAGATTTCTTACTCAGCCGTTTTTCGCAACAGAGCAATTTACCGGCCTCAAAGGAAAGTTAGTCAGCCGCAAAGACTCGCTTGACGGCTGTGAAAGAATTTTGGCCGATGAATTCAAAGACTACCCGGAGAGCGCGCTCTACATGATTGGGACGATTAGTGAAGTCAAGGGAAAAGCGAAATCAGGCCTCCCGCAGCAGGATCCGTTATGAAACCGCACCTGAGATCTGAACAGGAGGTCGAGCATGCAGCAGCCGACGCTCATGAACCTTAAGATTCTCCTGCCGTTTGGAGTTTTTGCAGAGAATAGCGGCGTTTCGCGCATCGTTGCAGAGACCAGCGAGGGCTCGTTCGGTCTCTTGCCTCACCGACTCGATTGTGCGGCGGCGCTGGCGCCCGGGATACTGATCTACGAAAATGACGAAAAAAGGGAGGTGTACGTGGCCGTAGATGAAGGGGTGTTGGTCAAGACCGGAATGGACGTGTTCGTCTCCGTGCGAAACGCAATCAGTGGAACGGATCTCGGCAAATTGCGTGAGGCGGTGGAGCAGGAGTTTCTGAACCTGAACGAACGGGAGCAGATCGTTCGCTCAGTGATAGCAAAAATGGAGAGCGGTTTCATCCGGCGTTTGGTGGAGTTTAGGCATGATTGAAAAATCGCAAAATAAGCACTTGAAGCCGAAGCCGTCTCTCAGTCAGGAGGTCGGAGCAAAGGCGGATCGTAAACTCAAGGCGCGTAAATCAACCCAGGGTGTCTGGTTCGGCCTGGGCATGATGGGGCTTATCGGCTGGTCGGTGGTGGTCCCGACGCTGCTCGGAGCGCTGCTCGGCATCTGGCTGGACAAGCGCTATCCTGGAGGCCATTCCTGGACGTTGACCCTGCTGGTCGCAGGCCTCGTCATCGGTTGTTTGAATGCATGGCATTGGGTGGCCAGGGAAGACAGGGCAATACGGGATGAACAGGAGGACAATGATGATTGAAGTTTTGAGTCTGGTGTTGGCTTTGATGACCGGCGGTTTGCTTGGTGCGATGTTTTTTTATAGCCTTTGGTGGACGATTAAGAAGGGGATTTCGTCCAAACATCCGGCGTTTTGGTTCTTCGGCAGTCTGTTGCTGCGAACAAGCGTAGCCCTGGCTGGATTTTATTTTGTTTCCGGCGGTCATTGGGAGCGGCTGCTGGTGTGTATCCTTGGATTTGTCATTGCGCGTTTTATCGTGACGCGGCTTACCGGATCGCCGGTCGAACACTACAAATCCCCGGAGAAGGAGGTCGGTCATACGCCTTAGTCCCGATGAGATAGTCTTCTGGCAACACGGATTTCTCAAACTCAACGGCACCATTGTCTTCACGTGGGGATTGATGCTCGCACTGGCCGCAGGTTCTAAGGTCATTACGCGCAAATTTACCACAGATATGAAACGTTCTCATTGGCAGAACCTTGTGGAGATCGTCGTTACCAGCATCGAGAAGCAAATTGAAGAGGTAGGCCTGAGTAAGCCGAGGAGATATCTCGGTTTTCTGGGAACTCTCTTTCTGTTCGTTGCCGCATCCAGTCTCTCCACCGTCATTCCCGGCTGCGAGCCGCCGACCGGCTCGCTCTCGACAACGGCTGCTCTAGCGCTGTGCGTGTTTGTTGCCGTGCCCTTCTTCGGAATCGAGGAACAGGGGGTTGGCAACTACCTCAAATCCTATGTAAAACCGACGTTCATCATGCTGCCTTTTAACCTCATCAGCGAGATTTCGCGTACACTGGCCCTGGCAGTACGTTTATTCGGCAACATGATGAGCGGGGCGATGATCATCGGTATTCTGGTAACTATTGCGCCCTTTATCTTCCCGGTCGTCATGACGGGGCTCGGCCTGCTTACCGGCATGGTTCAGGCCTATATCTTCTCAATCCTGGCCACGGTGTACATTGCGGCAGCCACTCAAGTCCGTAAGCCAAAGCCTGAAAAGACGGTAAAAAAGTGAGACATTAACAATAACAACAAAAGGAGAAACAATGGATAACATGACTATTATCGCGGTGGCATCAATCGTCATTGCCGGAATCACCACCGCCTTCGGTACCATGGGGCCTGCTCTGGCGGAAGGAAGGGCGGTCACAACGGCTCTGAGTTCGCTGGCCCAGCAGCCCGATGCCTCCGCTACCATTACCCGGACATTGTTCGTGGGTCTGGCGATGATTGAGTCCACGGCAATTTACTGCTTCGTGGTCTCGATGATTCTCATCTTCGCCAATCCGTTCTGGAACTACGTCATAGCCCAGGGTACAGGAAAGTAAACCTGTGTTAATCGATTGGTTCACGGTTGGAGCACAGGCTCTCAACTTTCTCATCCTGGTGTGGCTGATGAAACGCTTCCTTTACAAACCCATTCTCAGCGCAATTGATGAGCGGGAGAAGAGGATCGTCGCGGAGCTTGCGAATGCCGACAAGAAAAAGGAAGAGGCCCGAAAGGAGCGCGACGAGTTCCGGCGCAGGAATGAGGAGTTCGACCATCAACGTGAGGTGCTTTTGAGCAAAGCGACAGACGATGCTGAAGCCGAACATCAGCGGCTCCTCAAAGAGGCTCGGGCGGCGGCCGATGCCATGGCTGCCATGCGGATGGACAAGATGAGAATTGACGAACATAACTTACATCAGGCAATCAGCCTCCGGACACAGCAGGAAGTATTTGCCATCGCACGAAAGGCTCTGGCGGATCTTGCAACGACGAGTCTGGAAGAGCGAATGAGTGAAGTGTTCACTCAACGATTGCGTGAAATGGATGGCCAGGCTAAGTCGGATCTCGCCGAGTCTCTTAAATCGGCATTCGGGCCAGCGCTCGTACGCAGCGCATTTGATTTGCCTGCTGAGCAACGCGAGACGATACAAAAAGCGATCAACGAAACCTTTTCTACTAAAATCCCCGTCCGGTTCGAGACCGCGCCGGACCTGATCGGCGGCATAGAACTCTTCACGAATGGACAAAAGGTGGCGTGGAACATCGCGGATTACTTGTCGTCGCTGGAAAAGGGTATCGAAGAACTTCTGCAGGAGAATTCCGATGCCATGCCTAAGTCTGAAAAAGAGAGTCAATGAATATGGAGCCCGAGAGCCTTCAAACCATTATTGACAGAGCGTTTGCCGGAATGCGCCAGGCACGGGAAGCATTCACACCGCAACTGATGCCACGGGAGGTGGGCACGATCACAAGCGTCGCCACCGGCATCGCCAAGGTGTCGGGTCTTCCCGGCGTGGGCTATGATGAATTGGTGATATTTCCCGGTGATGTGTCTGGCATAGCGTTCAATGTGGACGCGGACGAGATCGGAGTTGTTCTGCTCGGCGAATGCTGGCATCTCCATGCCGGGGATGAAGTCCAGCGCACGGGCCGGGTAATGGACGTGGCCGTGGGCGATGAATTGCTGGGGCGCGTCGTTGACCCGCTGGGACGTCCTCTCGATGGCAAAGGTGTGCTGACCTCCAGCAAGCGCCTGCCCGTCGAACGCCCCGCCCCGTCCATCATGGATCGTGCGCCCGTTACGGCTCCTCTCCAGACCGGTATAAAAGTCATTGATGCGCTCATTCCAGTTGGGCGCGGACAGCGCGAGTTGATTCTCGGCGACCGCCAGACGGGCAAGTCCGCTATTGCCATAGACACAATCCTCAATCAGCGCGGACAAAATGTCCTTTGTGTCTATTGCGCTATAGGTCAACGCTCATCTGCCGTGGCTAAGGCCGTGGCAACATTGCGGGAAAGGGGAGCGATGGATTACACAGTAATCGTCGTGACCGAGGGCAACGACCCGCCGGGACTCTCATACGTTGCTCCCTACGCCGCTACCAGCATCGCGGAGTTTTTCATGGAAGAGGGCCGGGATGTGCTGATCGTCTATGACGACCTTACCCATCATGCCCGCGCATACCGCGAACTATCTCTATTGCTGCGACGTCCACCCGGTCGCGAGGCCTTTCCCGGCGACATATTTTATATCCACTCTCGGCTGCTTGAACGGGCTACGCACTTGCGAAAAGAACTCGGCGGAGGTTCTCTCACGGCCCTGCCCATTGTCGAGACTGAAGCGCAAAACATTTCCGCATATATTCCGACCAACCTGATATCTATTACGGATGGGCAGATCTACCTCTCTCCATCTCTGTTTGAATTGGACGTGCTTCCAGCGGTAGATGTCGGAAAATCCGTTTCGCGCGTCGGCGGCAAGGCGCAGCGGGCGGCCTACCGTGAAGTGGCGGGAGACCTCAAGCTGGCCTTTGCGCAGTTTGAGGAACTCGAAACCTTTTCCCGGTTCGGGGCACGCCTGGATGCAGACACCCGCAAGATCATCGAGCACGGTAGGCGTATTCGCACCTGTTTTAAACAGCCTGAATCAGTCCCCGCGTCCGTGCCCGCGCAAATCACTGTCCTGCTGGCTTTGACCGCAAGACTGTTTGACAGCGTGCCAATTGACCGTATGACTGACGCCGAGCGTGCCCTGCAGGAGGCTGCGGATATTCCGGCCGAAGTGTTCGGTCGCATAGATACCGCTGATAAATTGAGCGACGAGGATCGTGAAACGATCATCCAAATCGCCCGCAAAGCTCTCGCTGATTTCCAATCCAATCCTAAATCCGGAGAGAAATCATGAGCGACACCACGGCGAGTCTGCGCCGACAGATCACAAGAGCCGGGGATCTCCAGTCCGTCGTCCGAACTATGAAGGCCATAGCCGCGTCGAGCATAGGACAGTACGAGCAATCGGTGCGCGCGTTGGGCGACTACTATCGTACAGTGGAGCTGGGGTTGGTTGCGTGCTTTCGGGAAAGCGGTCCGAGGACGGTAATTCCGGAACGGAATAGACAAACAGTTTCAGGTGCGATCACTGCCGTTGTGTTCGGTTCAGACCAGGGACTGGTTGGCCAGTTTAATGATGTGGTTGCAAATTTTGCTATAGAAACACTGTCTGCGCTGCCTGCGAAACCCGTTATCTGGGCCGTCGGAGAGCGCGTCCATGCGCGTCTGGCAGATGCGGGCCTTCCGCCGATGGGACTCTACACCGTGCCTAATTCCGTCAAGGCAATCACCCCGCTGGTCGGGCGGATCCTCGTGGAAAGTGAGGCGCAACGAGGCCGGGATGAGGTTGCCGAACTCTACTTATTCCACAATCGCCCCGGGAACGAGGCTATTTATACACCCGTCAGTCAGAAACTGCTGCCGCTGGACGATAACTGGCGAAGCAAGCACGCCGGACTTCCCTGGCCGACTATAAACTTGCCCGAGGTCATGAGCTCAGGAACTGTGACCTTGCGGGCGCTTATCAGGGAATATCTTTTTGTCTCGCTCTTCCGGGCGTGCGCAGAATCCCTCGCGAGCGAGAACGCGAGCCGCCTGGCGGCGATGCAGCGCGCCGACAAAAACATCGGCGAATTGCTGGAAAACCTTGGCGGGGTTTTCCATCGTCTGCGCCAGAGCGGCATAGACGAAGAACTGTTTGAAGTCATCTCCGGTTTCGAAGCGCTGAGCGCAGAGGGAAAATGATTTGCACAGGTATAGCTGCCGTCCATGGCTGGAAGGATGAACGGCAGCATACTCTCTATTTCCCCCAGTAATGGTAATATTTACCCTTATGTCTTTCGCACTCTTTTACCAGCTCTATCAGTTTTTCTCTCTGTTTCGGTGTCAGGGAAGCATGAAATGCGGCCAGCCGTTCAACGAAAAGGGAAATGGTTTCATCAAGCCGTGCCTCTTCTTTCCTTATGACCTCTTTCAAATTTTCCTGATCAATCTTTTCCTGCCCCAACTGGTTGATCAGCTCCTCATGTATTGTCATCCTTGATTGATGCAGCTCCTTCCTTTTTTTAAGAAGCTCATCCTTGAATGAATTAAGTTCTGTCTTCTGCACGTCACTTAACTCCAGCTTTGATGCAATCTTCGCCGTGATCCATTCGGCACGCTGCTCAGGAGACCGGTGTCTGCATCCGGACAGGAACCCTAATCCGGATATAAGTACTAAAACCAGTACGATATGATACAACCTTGTGCTCTTCATAACTCAACCCTCCTATAAAAAATGGTCCTATATCAGCATATGATATCATGATAATTTATTATACCTCATTTTAACGATTGATGCTTTTAATAGTTCCTCTCCCCGATCCCAATTCACAGGTTAAAGAACATCTTGACAGCTCAGATCATGGTTAGTAGAATGAGTCTCAAAAAAATGGAAACGATAGATAAGATAAAGGCACATTACAACTTCACGTCCGGGGACACAAAGAACCTTCTGCGGTTGAAGCCCGTTATGAGCGGCTACGTGGACGAGTTTGTGGAAGAGTTTTATCATTACGTCAAGAACTTTGAGGAGGCGCACAGGTTTTTAAAGGACGATGCGACCATCAAGAGGCATCAGGACGCGCTGAAAATGTGGTTCTTAAACTTATTTTCCGGAGACTACGGCGCACGTTACTTCAGCATGCTTGAGAAGGTCGGAATGATGCATGTCAAGATAACCCTTCCGGCGCACTATGTGAACTCGGCCTTTCATTTTGTAAAAAACTACACAAAGGATATAGTCAAGAGGGAGATTAA
This sequence comes from Nitrospirota bacterium, assembly GCA_020846775.1. Taxonomy (NCBI): domain Bacteria; kingdom Pseudomonadati; phylum Nitrospirota; species Nitrospirota bacterium. The sequence goes on along the minus strand of JADLDG010000023.1, from coordinate 205,581 downwards.
GGACCACGAAGATATGCTCTATCTTGAGCGGTCTGTAGAGAAGATTCTCGATATAAACCTTGATGTATTTACGAGCTCCTATATTGAAGAGGAGAAGAAGTTCTTCCTTTCGCAAAAGGTGGAGTCGTATCTCGTGCTGCTCGCCAACAGGTTTTCTCATGGGTTCAACCTCGTCCTTGTCATCGGCCTTTTAGCCCTCGGATTCCTGGTCATCGGCCTTTTCGGGTACGACCTGTACCATGTGATGGACGGCAATCTGGAAAAAGGCCTTCTCGGCACACTTGGAAGCCTTCTCATGCTCTGGGTGGTTATAGAGCTCATTGACACGGAGATAAAGCACTTGAGGGGCGGCAAGTTTGCCATAAAGGTCTTCATCAACGTCGCCTTTGTCGCCACGATACGTGAGATTCTGGTGACAAGCCTTAAACACGAGGCAGTGGAGTATCAGGTCTCCCTGGTGGCGACCGTGGCTGTTTTGGGAGCAGTCTACTGGCTTGTTGCCAAGGCTGAAAAGAGCTGAAGCAGGAACTCCATTCCTCTCTTGACCTCACGATATCCAATGTTGACTGAAAAGTCTCACACTGCTAAGATAATTTATCCGAGCGGATTTGAGACACACGTGACGATGGATTACTCTATAAAAATAGGCGGAGAGGCAGGGCAGGGCATACAGACTGTAGGAGACACCCTCGCACTGGTTCTTGCCAGGTCAGGTTATCATGTCTTCACACACCAGGACTATGAATCCCGCATCAGGGGAGGACATAATTTCTTTCAGGTAAGGTTATCTGCCAGTCCGGTATCTTCATCAAGGGATAAAATTGATATTATCGTTGCCTTTGACAAGGAGAGCATAACCCGTCACGAAAATGAACTCTCTGAGAATGGCCTGATCATCTATGATTCAGCCGTTCTGAAGGAAAAGCACAACGCTGCTCATTTCCTCGATATCCCTTTTGCAAGCCTTGCCACTGAAAAGGGTGGAAACAAGATCATGGCAAATTCAGTTGCAATCGGGGCTGTCCTGGGGATGCTCGGCATTAAACACCATATCCTCTCAGACATCATGTGTACCACCTTTAAGAAAGGGGGATCTGATGTTATTCAGGGCAATCTGAATGCCGCGGCAGCAGGACATGCATGGACATCTGAAAACTGCTCGCGATGCTCCTTTTCCCTTGACAAAGCATCAAGTAAGAAAATACTGATAGCTGGAAATGATGCTATCGGGCTTGGCGCCATTGCATCGGGCCTTAAATTTTACTCTGCCTACCCCATGACCCCTTCCACAGGCATCATGAACTATATCGCCGGCAAGGGAGAGGAATACGGTATTATCGTGGAGCAGGCAGAGGACGAGATTGCTGCCATCAATATGGCCCTTGGCGCCTCATTTGCGGGGGTCAGGTCCATGACAGGGACGTCCGGAGGTGGTTTTGCACTGATGGTGGAAGGACTGTCACTTGCAGGAATGACGGAGACACCGGTGGTCATAGCGCTTGCACAGAGGCCCGGGCCGGCAACAGGATTGCCTACCAGGACAGAGCAGGGTGATCTGCAGTTTGCACTTTACTCAGCGCATGGGGAATTCCCGAGGGTAATCTTTGCTCCCGGGAATCCTGAGCAGGCCTTGTATCTTACCAACAAGGCTTTTGACCTGGCAGAGAAATATCAGATACCAGCTATAATTATTACCGATCAATACCTTGCAGATTCTTTATGGACATTCGATGGTTTTGATCTGGATAAATTGAAATATACGGATTACAGGTTACGGGGAGAGGCACTGGAAAGCCTTGAAGGATACAAACGGCATGCCTTCACAGATAACGGGATTTCCCCGCTGGGGGTTCCTGGAGACTCAAGACATCTGGTAGTTACAGACAGTGATGAACACGACGAGGATGGTCACATCATCGAGGATGCTGAGACGAGAAACAAAATGATTGACAAGAGGCTGTTCAGGAAACTACCTATGATAAGGCAGGAGATAGAACCACCCTTACTATATGGTGATCAAAATCCTGCAATCGTTCTCATTGGATGGGGGTCCACGTATGGGGTAATGAGAGAATCTGTTGATACGTTTCCCAGAGAAAAGCGCGTTGCCATGCTCCATTTCAGCGAGGTCTGCCCGTTCCCTTCAACGGAAAAGTTTGATTACCTGAAGTTATTAAAAGGCGCCAGTATCACCATCTGCATTGAAAACAATGCAACGGGACAGTTTGCAAGATTGGTTAGGACAGAGACAGGATATGAATTCAGTCACAGGATCAACAGATATGACGGCAGGCCATTCACATTGGATAGTCTGTCAGGAGAACTGAATGCCATCATTGCAGGAAATTAAAGGTCAGCAGCCGGCATGGTGCCCTGGATGCGGGGACTATAGCATCCTTAAATCATTTAAGGATGCTATGGTCCAGTTGAATATTGATCCGCATCAGTTTACCATTGTCTCTGGCATCGGACAGGCTGCCAAGTTCCCACATTATGTTAGATGTAATACCTTTAACGGTCTTCATGGAAGGTCCCTCCCGGTCGCAACCGGGATTCGGATGTCTAATCATTCTCACCCGGTCTTTGTATTTACTGGAGACGGGGATAGCTATGGCGAGGGTGGAAATCATCTCATTCATGCCATCAGACGGAATATTAATATAAAGCTCTTTGTTCATGACAACCAGATCTACGGTCTGACAAAAGGACAGGCCTCGCCTACAAGTATGGAGGGGGTGAAAACCAAAAACCAGCCGGCAGGTGTGTTTTCAGAACAGCTTAATCCAATGGCGCTGGCAGTGGCGCTGGATTGCAGCTTTGTGGCGAGGGGCTTCTCCGGTGATATGGAGCACCTTACCTGGCTGATGAAAGAGGCGATAAACCATAAGGGCTTCAGTCTTGTAGACATCCTTCAGCCATGTGTAACATTTAACAAACTGAATACTTATGACTGGTATAAAATGAGGGTCTACAAACTTGAACCGGAGTATACACCTGATGACAGGGGGGCGGCTTTCAACAGGGCGCTTGAATGGGGAGACAGGATCCCTTTAGGTATTATCTACAGGAATAACCGGACTATCCTTGAGGAACGTATCCCTGTAATAAAAGACGCACCTTTGGTCAGACATGCTGTTGATATATCCAGGGTAAAAATAACGATAAAAGAATTTTATTAAAAGATCCTCACTCCTCTGTTTCCTTGACCTGCTTCCATGTCTGGTCAGGATTGAAGAGTTTCACACCTTCCGCTTTTTCCCTCGTATCCGAGCCAAGATTCTTTTCATAAATTATACCTTCCTGGTTCACGATAAAGGTCATGACACCAGAGTTTTTGTACTCTGCGGGATATGCCAGTATGGCGAAGCCAAGGATCATTTTCCCATTCACTACGTAATTATACGCTCCTCCCTCAGCCTTCGATCCCTGTCCTTTGAGGATTTTGAAATAGTAACCATGGAACGGCGAGAGCAGCTCATTTGAGTAGCCTTCCTCAGCCGCTTGAGCAACCAGAGGTCCCAAAGGGCTCTCTTCTTCTCCTTCAGCAGTTTCCCAATACAGGCCGTCGTGTCTACCTTTTGTACTTATTATCCGTTGTGCGAATTCGACCTTGCCGCCGCCGCTGCAGTCCTTGATAGCATATTCGTGCTGAGCATCCACATATGCATGAAGTACGTCCATAACCTGCAGCTCATTTCTTCCAATCCTGCGGTTCAGGATCTCCTGCTTGCCTTCCCGAGGGTCAAACAACCACTTTCCGTCCTTCTTCACAATCGGGACCGGCATGGGCCAGTTGTCATTACCTACGGATAGCACCCATTTGTCCCCAGGTCCCTGTTGCAGGCTGTTTTTTTCATCATATGCCTTAAGGAATTTATCACGCCCGGTTTTGTCTGCCACGGCGTCTCCCGATGAAATCATCTCTTTTCCTCCCTGGCCCAGGATGGCAAGCATTGCCATCGTGTCTTGTGCCCTTACAGCAGCAATGAGTCCATTTACCGCTTCTTCCGGAGAGGAAAAGCCCTTCTGTGAAATGGCATTGGTTTGAGCGTACAATAATGGTGCAATGATAAGTGTTGAAATAAGAATGATGCATAATATCACACGCAGCCCTGATCCATTTTCTTTCTTATGCAATATGATGCGGTTCATTACTCCTCCCTTGCTCTCAAGGAACTATTAATGCGTAAATTATCGCCCGAATCTACCGTCTTTACGATTGCCGCCTGAGCCGGTATTTCCACCACGTTGATTCATGTTTCCGTCCTGACGAATCTTGTTTTCTCTCTGTCGGCTAACTTCACCGCGTTCGCTGGCACGTCGTTCAAAGTTTCCGTTGCCTATTCCCTGGAATGGTAAATTACTCCCCCGGGTGTTTTGAAGAGCAGGTTTTCCCTGGCTCCTCCGCATTGCTGGATGTACATCCAGCCGTTGCTCCTGACCTGATGATGGAGTAACTTCCGGTCCTTTGAACCTGCGATCCTGATAACCGCGCATCTCCGGGCTCTTCGCCTGCGGACGAATTTCCCTAATACCATAGCGCTCAGCTGTATGCATGTCTCTGTACGCGACACCTCTACGGTGATATGTATCATGACGCCAGTACGGTTCTTTTAAACCTCGCCGGTTACGATCGAAATGGCCAAAACGCCTTTCCCTATCGCGATCAATGTGTATAACACGCCGGGGCCAGTCGAACCTTTGCCATGAAAACAGGTCTATACCGACATAAAATCTGCTTCCGAAATTTATATTCCCTCCGACGACTATTGTACCCGATGGATAATACCAGTAATAGGGAGGATAGTATGGGTACCACCAGGGACCATAAATGTAGAAAGGATCATACACCGGGACATAGACAATTACAGGGTCTGACGGTTTGATCCTGATTCCGTCCTGATCTTCTATTACAGTTTGCTCTCTTGTTGTCTTCAAGTTTCCCTGTTCTACGGCCTTCCTGCGCAATTCCTGAATCATATCCATGACGTCTTCCTGCTGGCTCAGAAAGGCATCGCCCAGTTTCCGCGTCTGGTCGAGCTTTTCGCTCATTGTAAAGATTATCTCAGGGAAATGGCAAAGAACCTTAACGCTTGCGTCCCATGTCTTAACCTGAAGTGCGCCGTCAAACGCATCGCCCTTCAAACTCCTGTTCTGGCGAAGCCAGCGCTCGGCCTCGACTACCTCGATCGGGTAGGTCGAGGCCATCAGTATATCTGCAATCAATGTATCCGGGTAGAGGGCTATTGACGCAAGCATCTGTGCCAGCTCTTCTTTTTTGAATTCGTAGGTTTGCTGCTGCTCCCCAATGTCCTGCGCCGGAAGCCGGGATGGTAGAGCGAGCAGAGAGATAATGAGAACGGCTATCCCTGACATAATAATTCCAGCCGCCTTCAAGACATATCTCTTATTGAAGCTGCTGCCAGCGGTTTTCTCTCCGGAGTATTCATACAGTTTATCTTGAAAGGACTTATTCATTGAACCCCCCTTGCCGCTTCTTAATGGTCTTTATTTTATCACATACAGGTACGTACTACAAATAAATCCAGTCGGGGCGGGAATAAGACATTACTCTTAGAGGTAAGGCATATGAAGTTATCAGGAGAAAGTCTGATTATTTTATTATTTCAAGCAATTCAACTTCAAAAATCAGTGTCTGGTTTGGGCCGATGGACGGGGGGGCGTTATGGCCATAGGCCAGATTCTCAGGAATGTAAAATTCGTATTTCGAACCGACCTTCATGAGTTGCAGACCTTCAACCCACCCCTGTATTACCTGTGTAACACCAAATATTGCAGGCTGATTACGCTTGTATGAACTGTCAAACTCTTTACCGTCAATGAGTGTGCCGCGATAATGCACCTTGACTTTATCAGCAGCCGTTGGCGTGGCGCCATCACCCTTTTTAATCACCCTGTATTGCAAACCGCTTGAGGTTACTTTAACTCCTTCTTTCTTTTTATTCAATTCCAGGTAAGTCTGCCCCTTCCTGATATTTTCTTCTGCAGCTTCATTCATAGCGGCCGTTTGCTTCTCCTGATCCTTACGCTGCATCTCAGCCATAAATTGCTGTATCTGCTCGGGTGACAATGCCTGTTCATGATCCTTTGTTAAATCGTCTATCCCCTTCAGTATTAATTCCGTATCCAGGGTAATGTCTCTGGTTTTACCGAGCTGGCCGAGTTGGACCCCAAGGATATAGCTTAGTTTTTGTGTATCCGTCCAATTAATTGCAGGACTTTCTTTCTGGCCTGACTCCTGTGCAATAGATGGCGCAGTGCCGCACAGCAAAATACCTGATAAAAATGCCAATATTAATTTCTTCATAAATTCTCCTTCTCTTGATTTGTTGAGTACTTTACAATACAAAATATTATTTCTTTTGATATTCGAGCAAGACGACTCCGTTCTTAAAAGACTTTGCTTATAAAAGCTAAAGATTGTGCCTCACATTAATATCTTTAAATAGCGGTTTCCCTTCACCCGGAATGACCGGGTGTACCCAAAAGTGGTGCTCATCCTCATTTTATCTTCTTACAACAAATTAGTACAGTTTTTCCTATCCAATATAAATATATGGCTTTTAAGCTCCATTTAAGCTACCTCTGTTAAACTGAGCCCATAACAACAAAATAGGAGGAGAAATAATATGGAGAGAGCTATAGACAAGGTGAAGGTATGGGACCCCTTTGTCAGGATTTTTCACTGGACTCTGGTGTCCTCTTTCATCATCGCTTACATTGTTGAGGATGATCCTCTTAGCATCCACATAGTGGCAGGATATACGGTGCTGGTTCTCGTGTTACTGCGGATATTCTGGGGACTTATAGGATCTGAACATGCAAGATTTTCTGACTTTGTTTACCGGCCGCGTGTCGTTCTGAATTATCTGAAAGATTTGGTCACTTTCAGGGCGAAACGATACATAGGTCACGGCCCTGCCGGCGGGTCAATGATCATAGCCCTGCTCATTGGTCTCCTGCTGACTTCTGTATCAGGTCTGGCATTATACGGGGCTAAGGAATATGCGGGTCCGCTTGCCGGAGCGATGTCCGGTCTTGAAGGTCACTGGGCAGAGGCATTAGAAGAGGTGCATGAGTTTTTTTCAATATTTACATTAACCCTGGTCATCATCCATGTAATGGGTGTAGTCCTGTCAAGTATCGTGCATAGAGAAAATCTAGTCAAGGCAATGTTTACAGGTTATAAAGGAGGATTAATTAATGAAGACGAGTAAAATAGCGGCCGCTGCCATACTGGTTTTGCTTTTAGCTACCCTCGTTCATGCAGCGGCAGTCGAGGGTCTCTTGGCAAAGTATAATAGGCTCGGCGCAGGGAATTTCAATGCAAAAGCAGGAGAGGAGATGTGGAATAAGCCTTTCAAAGATCCGGTACAGGGGGCACGGAGTTGTGCCACATGCCACCAGAGTGATCTGCGAATCAACGGTAAACAGGTCAACACTGGAAAAACGATCGAACCGATGGCACCTTCAGTCAATTCAAAGCGACTTACCGATGCCAAATTTATCGAGAAGTGGTTTAACCGGAACTGCAAGTGGACTATGGGACGCGAGTGTACTCCGCAGGAGAAGGGGAATTTTCTGATGTTTATAAAAGGAAAGTAGCTATTATTTACTTTTTTACTGGAGGAGATATATAATGAAGACAAAACTTTGGGCAGGATTATTTATCAGCCATGAAGTAAAGAGCCTGATCAATTGCAATGCATGTCATACCCGGGCAGCGGCAGGTTCCTATGATGAGCTCGAAATAAAGATACCGGGTTTTGGCCGCTGGGATGACTGATTTTATGAAAATCACCATACTGGTCTTAATCCTTGCAGTATCGGCAGAAGGCACATGTTTCTCCGGTGATGATCATGAGAGGGCACGGAGGCTAAAAGAATCAGGTGATATCCTTCCCCTCGAAGAGATTATAAAAAAGTCCGGAAGTGAACATCCGGGTCGTATTCTTGAGGTAGAATTGGAAGAAAAGGAGAACCGTTTGATCTATGAGTTAGAGATCCTCGATAAAAAAGGGGTGGTTTGGAAATTATATTTCGATGCCAGGACAGGAGAATTACTCAAACGAAAAGAGGATAAATAGCATTGCGGGTCCTATTGGTGGAAGACGATACGGCACTCAGCGAGAAGTTAAAGTCAGACCTTGTTCGCGCGGGTTTTGCCATTGACGTCGTTGAAAACGGAGTTGATGCCGAGTTCATGGGGGACGAGGTTCCCTATGATGCCGTCGTTCTTGATCTCGGGTTACCGGGCCGTCCCGGTCTTGAGGTTTTAAGAAACTGGCGTTCAAAGGGGAATAAAGTCCCGGTTATAATTCTCACAGGCCGGGATGCATGGTTTGAGAAGGTAGAAGGATTCAAGGCCGGTACTGACGATTACCTTGCAAAGCCTTTCCACGTAGATGAGTTGATTGCAAGGATCAACTCATTGATACGACGTGTCAATGCACAGGCAGGCGGCGTTCTCAAAGCGGGCGGACTTTCTCTCGACGAGGATAAGCAGTGCGTGACCACTTCAGACGGCAGGACTCTGGATCTGACGGGAATAGAATTTCGTCTTCTTCGCTATCTCTTGCTGCACCCGGATCTGGTTTTATCCAAGACCCGCCTCACTGAACATGTCTACGATTTTGATTCTGACAAGGACAGTAATGTCATTGAAGTCTATATCAACAGGCTTCGCCAGAAACTTGGGAAAGAGTGGATAGAGACCCGGCGCGGCCAGGGATATGTTTTCAGGATACTTAAATAATGCGTTCCCTGCAGACGCGCCTCAGCACAGGACTCATTATCAGTCTGTTGATTCTCTTCAGTCTTCAGTGGATACTTGTCAGTAAGGCAATCAGATATCTGACAGAAGATTATGTTGCATCAAGGCTGCAGCATGATACTGAAAGCCTCCTGTCGGCGTTGATTATCAATGGTGATAACGTCAAGCCGACAATTGACATAGGACGACTTGATTCTATTTATGAGCGTCCATTCTCGGGCCACTACTATCAGATCAAAGTAGGTCTTCACGTTCTTCGCTCCAGATCACTCTGGGATCAGGAGCTGTCAGTCTCCAGCGTTCAGGCGGGAGAAACGCTGAGATCTCACTCTTCCGGACCAGGGGGGCAACCCCTCCTTCTCCTCACCAATGGCTATAGAAAGGAGAATCAGCCCGTAATAATCGCCCTCGCAGAGGACCTTTCAAGTATTGAGTCAGATATCAGACGGTTTCAGACCGGCTACGGAGTTGTCTCTATTGCCATATTGATTATCATGATCCTTATTCAACGCCTTATTGTAGGCGCTGGGCTGGCTCCATTAGAAAGGGTACGCAGGGATATAACTTCTCTAGAAAAGGGTGAGATCACCCGGCTAAGAGAAGACGTACCAAGGGAGATGCGTCCCTTAATTATCGAGATCAATAGATTACTCGAGATCATGGGGCAGAGGCTGCAGCGATCACGGAATGCCCTTGGCAACCTTGCCCATGCCCTTAAGACACCATTAACACTTTTAATGCAGTTGTCAAACCGCAATGATATGAAGAGATGCGAAGAGGTCCGGCAGCAACTCGTTGAGCAGACAGGGAAGCTCAGCGGACTTATGGAACGGGAGCTGAAACGTGCACGCCTGGCCGGGACCCCGGGACCTGGTCAACAGGTGGTATTGAAAGAGGAGATAAACTATATACTCGATGCCCTAAAGAAAATCTATAAATACAAGGCATTAGAGTTTGAGTGTATTATACCTGCTCAGGGTGTTATTTCCGGAGACAGGGAAGACATGCTGGAGTTAATGGGAAACCTGCTGGACAATGCCTGCAAGTGGGCGCGCAGCAAGGTATCCCTGCGGGTCCAATGTGATAAGGGTGTCCTTATAGAGATCGAGGATGACGGACCGGGATGCCCCTCTGAGGAAATGGAGCGTTTATCCAACCGGGGCGTGCGCCTGGATGAGAATGCTGCAGGACACGGACTGGGTCTTTCCATCGTCAAAGATATTATAGATCAATATTCCGGAGAAATAAGCTTCGGACGCTCTGAGGGTCTTGGAGGATTCCGGGTATTCGTCAAACTTCCGGAAGGAGTGATGTTCAGCACCTGACGGCCGCAATACTGAGATTGCCTTATGCCGCTTTTCACCTGTATGAGTCAAACAGCGTATGAAAGATAAACCGATTGTTCAGGTTCAAAACCTAAAAAAGAGATTTGATGGTTTTACAGCCGTTGATGATATCTCATTCAATCTCTATCCTGGTGAGATCGTTGGTCTTCTGGGCCCCAATGGGGCAGGGAAGACAACCACCATTCAGATGCTTCTGGGGACACTGACTCCTTCCTCAGGTACAGTAAAGATATTTGATCTCGACATCGAAAGTGACAGAGAAAAGATCCTGAGCCAGATCAATTTCTTTTCGGCCTATACCTCCATGCCATTGTCTCTGACCCTGTGGGAGAATCTTCGGGTCTTTGCCATGCTCTACGGGATCAGGGATTACAAAGAAAAGATTGCAGACGTCATGCATTTGTTTGATATTACTCACCTGAAGAACAGACTTGCGGATACCCTGTCATCCGGTCAGTTGACACGGCTCTCCCTTGCCAAGGCATTCCTGAATGATCCAGCGATTCTGTTCCTCGATGAACCTACCATAAGCCTGGACCCTGATATTGCAGACAAGACACGGACGATCCTTAAAAAAGAGAGGGATACAAGAAAATTAACCATACTTTATACCTCCCATAATATGAAGGAGATGGAGGAGCTGTGCGACAGGATCATCTTTCTCCATAAAGGACGAGTGATTGCCGAAGGGGCTCCTGTAGAGATTCTGAAGAGTTTCAATAAGGACCATCTGGAGGCGCTGTTTCTTGAGATTGCAAGGAGGGGAGATTGAGATTACATAGAATCAATGCGATCGTTCTAAGGCATCTCTACCTGCACAAGAGAAGTGTGGCCAGGCTGATGGAGACTTTTTACTGGCCGGTTGTTGACCTGTTAGTGTGGGGATTTATTACAGTCTATCTGCAGCAGTACAAAGACGGGCTTCCCGGTTTTGTAACCTTTTTTATCGGTGCCCTGATACTCTGGGACATGCTCTTTCGATCTCAGCAGGGGATATCCCTGTCATTTCTTGAGGAGATGTGGTCAAGAAACCTGATGAACCTTTTTGTAACCCCGCTTCGCCCTGCCGAATTTATTGCAGCCACTATGGTTATCAGCATTTTCAAACTTATTTCTGCATCTTTTGTCACTATAACCCTCGCTTATCTGATTTATGATTTCAATATTTTTTTAATAGGTATGTCCCTCATCCCGTTCATCATTTGTCTCGCAGTGATGGGATGGGCGATTGGTATCCTGACATCATCTGTCATCCTCAGATACGGCCAGAAGGCAGAAATCCTCGCATGGGGACTCGCCTTTTTATTTCAACCGATTTCGGCAGTCTTCTACCCTGTTGAGGTGCTCCCTGACTTTATACAGAAAATAGCAAAGTTTGTACCTGCTTCGCATATATTTGAAGGGATGAGGGCGGTCATTGCTGACGGGCATTTTCCCCTTGAAAATCTGATATGGGCGGCATCCCTTGATATTATCTACTTCATCACATCAATTGCCATTTTCTATTATATGTTCAAAATAGTAAAGGTGAAGGGATTGCTGTTGCGCATTGGCGAATAGAGTCCATGATACTAAGATAATCATGTATGCCCTTGGAAGACCGCTTCCCTTAAGGGAGAAGTGCAGAGATATTCTTGCAAGTATTGTGAATAGGGAATAATTAGCCCTGATGAGGGTCTTAAATCTGTTAAGGAAATACACTGTTTCTCTCCGGACATATAGGTCTGTTACAGAGGTTGATTTATAAGAAGGCTGAAGAGATTGAAAATACATAACATAGCTGATCTAATCTTTTATCATAAAACAGGACTATATTATTGTAATTTATATAAAAAAGGGTTGCGTTAAATACCACAACCCTTTGTAATTATTTTGGTAGCGGGGGCCGGATTTGAACCGACGGCCTTCGGGTTATGAGCCCGACGAGCTACCAGACTGCTCCACCCCGCAATATAAAATGCTTCTCTATTTGAGAAGCAAGTGCATTATATAGTTTCTTTAAGATATAAGTCAAGGCATTTTCCGCTTATTGACGTCAAATACCAAATCATGCTAATATTTAGAACATTTTTTAGTATTATAATGGAGTAAAGATTGAAGCTGTCTGGCGCTGAAATACTTATAGAGTCTTTGAAAAAAGAGGGGGTTGATACTGTCTTCGGTATGCCTGGCGGTGTGGTATTGCAGATATTCGATGTCCTTTATAATGAGAAGGATATTAGATTCATACTTACACGTCATGAGCAGGGCGCTACGCATGCGGCCGATGGTTATGCCAGGGCAACAGGCAAATGTGGAGTGGCACTTGTCACATCAGGGCCGGGTGCCACAAACACTGTTACCGGTATCGCCACAGCTCACATGGATTCCATCCCTCTTGTAGTCATTACAGGGCAGGTCGCTACAAAGATGATTGGTAATGATGCCTTTCAGGAGGCTGACATTGTCGGTATCACAAGACCGTGTACCAAATATAATTTCCTTGTTAAAGACGTCAATGATCTTGCATTTACTATTAAAGAGGCCTTTTATCTCGCAAGGACGGGACGTCCAGGTCCAGTGCTTATTGACATTCCCAAGGATGTTTCATCTACAAAGACCGAATTTGATTATCCTGATAAGATTTTACTCAGGAGTTATAACCCTACTTATAATGGCAACAAGTGGCAGATAAAACAGGCTGCTCAGGCTATTGCAAAGTCAAAAAGGCCTGTTATTTATGCAGGAGGAGGCGTTATCCTGTCTAATGCCCATAAAGAGCTGAAGGAATTTGCAGAGTTTAACGGTATAGAGGTCACTCTGACACTAATGGGATTAGGCGGCTTTCCAGGGACGCATCCCTTGTTTCTTGGTATGCTGGGAATGCACGGGACATACGCGGCCAATATGGCGATTCATGAGTCTGATCTGGTTATTGCCATCGGCGCCAGGTTTGATGACCGGGTCACCGGCAAGGTGACGGAATTCGCACCCAGGGCCAAATTTATCCATATAGATATAGACCCGACCAATATCCGGAAAAATATCCATGTGGATATCCCGATTGTTGGAGATGTAAGAAATGTCCTTATTGAACTGAATAAGGAACTCAGTCTGCTTGAAGGGCAGAAGGCAGAGTGGACTGCGGACAGAAAACCATGGCATGCTCAGATAAGAGATTGGGAAGATGAACACCCTTTATCATATAAAAAGAATACAAAAAAGATTAAGCCTCAGTATGTTATAGAGAAGATTTATGAACTTACAGGCGGTGATGCAATAGTGACTACAGACGTTGGTCAGCATCAGATGTGGGTTGCCCAGTTTTTTAAGTTTGACCAGCCGAGGACATTCCTTTCATCTGGTGGACTCGGGACTATGGGGTTTGGTCTTCCTGCTGCATTGGGTGTTCAGGCAGCCTATCCGGATAAACTCGTATTTAATTTCGCCGGTGACGGAAGCTTTCAGATGAACTCGCAGGAACTGGCTACTGCAGTGGCAAATAATCTCCCTGTCAAAGTGGCTATACTGAATAATGGGTCGCTTGGGATGGTAAGGCAATGGCAGGAGCTTTTCTTCAACCGGCATTACTCAGGCAGTATCCTTGGCAATACCCCCGACTTTGTTAAACTTGCTGAGGCTTATGGGGCGGTTGGCCTGAGGGCCGTGACATCATCTGAAGTAGAAGCTGTGATCAAGGAGGCGGTTAGCATAAGAAAACCTGTAATTATGGATTTTGTAGTTGATCCTGAAGAGAATGTGTTCCCTATGGTCCCTGCCGGTGGAGGCAATTGTGATATGATGCTCGGGCCTGAGGAAAAAGAAAAACCTGGAAAAGATGCAAAACCAAGGAAGGTTAAGAAGAACTCCGTCCTTCCGGCTTAAAGGATAACGAATGCCTGTCTCACAACATATAATCAGTATTCTCGTTGAAAATAAGTTTGGTGTACTGTCGCGGGTGGCAGGACTCTTCAGCGGCAGGGGATTTAATATAGAGAGCCTCTCTGTAGGAGCATCCGTTGAACACTCTACATCACAGATAACAATTGTTACCAAGGGTGATGAACGTATTATTGAGCAGATCACAAAGCAGTTAAATAAGCTTGTGGATGTCATCAAAGTGGTTGACCTCGCTGATAAGGATTATATAGTCAGAGAGACGGCCCTCATCAAGATTCACACAACAAGAGCTGAGGACAGGAGTGAGGCCCTGAGGATTACTGAGATATTCAGGGCCAGGGTAGTTGATTCAACCCCTGTTACATATACGGTAGAAATTACAGGTGATGAAAATAAAATTGACGCAATAATAAATCTGCTTCGCCCTCTGGGGATAAAGGAGATAGTACGCACGGGGAAAATAGCTATTGCAAGGGAAGATGTTAAAGTGCCTGCCCTTCTTGAAGTAAAGCGGGTAAGGGCGTAAATCCTGAAATAAAGAATCAACTATAATATGGAGGTTTAATGAACATTTACTATGACAAGGACGCTGACCTGAAACATATTACTGATAAAAAGGTTGCTATTATTGGCTATGGCAGTCAGGGTCATGCTCATGCGAATAACCTTAAGGATTCAGGCACAGAGGTTGTAATTGGATTAAGAAAAGGGCGATCATGGAAAAAGGCTGAGGGGGCAGGTTTTGAGGTGTTGTCTGTCAGTGAGGCTGTACGCGTTTCTGATGTTGTTATGATACTTGTCCCTGACGAGCTTCAGGGTGATTTGTACAGAGAAGAAATAGCGCCTAATCTGCGCAAGGGGGCCTATATTGCATTTGGACATGGGTTTAACATCCATTTTGGTCAAATTATCCCCGATGCATCAATGAATGTTTTTATGGCGGCGCCAAAAGGTCCCGGGCATCTCGTCAGACATGAGTATACCAAGGGAAGCGGTGTGCCTGCACTTATAGCAATCCATCAGGATCCGTCAAAAAACACTAAAGCGGTTGCCCTTGCCTACGCATCTGCAATTGGCAGCGGGAGGACAGGGATTATAGAAACAAACTTCCGTGACGAAACTGAGACCGACCTGTTCGGCGAGCAGGCTGTGCTCTGCGGTGGAGCTACTGCCTTGATTATGGCAGGTTATGAGACGCTGACGGAAGCAGGCTATTCCCCTGAACTGGCATATTTTGAGTGTCTTCATGAGTTAAAACTGATTGTTGACCTGATTTATCAGGGTGGTATATCCAATATGAGATATTCGATCAGCACTACAGCTCAGTACGGGGATCTGACACGCGGCCCCAGGGTGGTCAACGAAGAAACAAAAAAAGAGATGAAGAGAATCCTTGGTGAAATTCAGAGCGGCCAGTTTGCAAAAGAGTGGATACTTGAGAATAAGGCAAACCGTCCTGTATTTAATGCACTTAACAAAAGGGGACAGGATCATCCTATTGAGAAGGTAGGTGCAAGTCTCCGTGCAATGATGCCGTGGCTGTCCAAGGACAAGTTAGTGGATAAGGAGAAGAACTGATCCCGGCATGGAGGTATAGATGAAGAGGGAGCGGGCCCCGATTGCGGTTGAAGGGATCCCGTTTGTCATTATCGCAGGGATTATAACAGTAGTATTCTATTTCACGCACCTTATAATACCTGCCATCTTATTTTTTATAGTTACCCTGTTTATAGTATGGTTTTTCCGAAACCCTGAGCGCATTGTACCTCCAGGTGAGAATAATGTAATATCTCCTGCTGATGGAAAGATTATAATTATAAGTGAGGTGCAGGAGAACAGGATTCTTAATAAGAAAATGTTAAAGATCAGCATATTCATGAACGTCTTTAATGTTCATGTTAATCGTCTGCCATTTACCGGGAAGGTAGTTGATATCGTCTATAATCCCGGCAAGTTTGTATCAGCAAACCTTGATAAGGCCTCTCTTGAGAATGAACAAAATGCAGTCGTACTAAAGACACGGACAGGCGACAAGATTATCTTTGTACAGATTGCAGGATTGATAGCCCGAAGGATTGTCTGCTGGTTAAAAAAAGGACAGGACGTGAAAAAAGGAGAACGGTTCGGATTAATACGGTTTGGTTCCAGGGTGGATGTATATCTGCCGGTTCGGGCAGATGTTAAAGTATCACTTGGAGATAGGGTCAAGGCCGGAGAGAGCATCCTTGCGGTAATGAAGTAATATTTAAGACAGGAGAACAATATGAAAGAAGAATCAAACAAGAGAAATGGTGTATATATAATACCGAGTTTACTGACTGCAGCAAATCTATTTTGCGGGTTTTATGCCATTGTCTCAGTATTAAATTCAGATTTAAATACCGCTTATGTAACAGCGGCCATAGCTATACTCGTTGCCATGCTGTTTGACGGTTTTGACGGTAAGATTGCGCGTCTAACAAATTCCACAAGCCGCTTCGGGGTGGAATTTGATTCCCTTTCTGACCTTGTGTCCTTTGGTGTAGCTCCGGGTCTTCTTGTTTATAGATGGGGATTGCATGATTATGGAAAGATAGGTTGGCTTGCAGTATTTCTTTTTGTAGTATGTGGCGCGATGAGGCTTGCCAGATTTAATGTCCAGGCAGCGGTATCAGACAAAAAATTCTTTACAGGACTGCCTATCCCTGCAGCAGCCGGTCTTATAGCAACTACTGTAATCTTTGATATTCATATTCTGGAGATGGGTAAGGAAGTAAGGCCTTTAGTAGTCCTGATAATCACTTATCTCCTTGCTTATCTGATGGTCAGTACCATCAAGTTCAGGAGTTTTAAGGATGTTCACCTTGTTGACAGAAAGCCGCTTTCCGCACTTGTCGCAGCAGTACTTATACTTATTGTAATAGTTGCAAAGCCGCAGCTGATGTTGTTTGTCCTTTTTGTCCTGTATGCGTCTTCCGGTCCGGTTGAGAGATTGATCGTTCCGGTAAACAGGCTCTTTAAAAGAAAGGCACATGAACCGGGAGTTAACAAGGGATAATAAATACATAAATATCTGAATGTATTTCAGGATCTCAAACGATGACGGGTCAGGGGATCCCGAAACAATCCTGAAACGATTTCAGCACATGGTTCGGGATGAATTGCTGTAAGGAGAATTATATTGCGGAAGATTTTGATATTTGACACCACTCTCAGGGACGGAGAACAGTGTCCCGGGGCCAGCATGAATAAGGAAGAAAAACTGACAGTTGCCCGTCAACTTGCCAGGTTGAATGTTGACATTATTGAGGCAGGTTTCCCTGTTGCATCCGAAGATGATTTTGAGGGTGTAAGGCTGATTGCAGAGGAGGTCAGGGGACCTGTTATTGCAGGTCTTGCAAGGGCGAGGAAAGAAGACATTGAGAGGGCTGGAGAAGCGGTATCAGTCGCCGAAAGATCCAGGATTCATACCTTTATAGCTACATCAGAGATACATATGCAGAGAAAACTCCGGATGAGCAGGGAAGGAGTATTAGAAGCAGCCGTTGCCGCAGTAAGGCTTGCAAGACAGTTGACAGACGATGTTGAATTTTCTGCAGAAGATGCATCAAGAAGCGACGTTGATTTCCTGTGTTTGATGATTGAGTCCGTAATAAATGCCGGGGCTGGAACAGTAAATATTCCTGACACAGTCGGTTATGCACTGCCGGGTGAGTTTGGGGATCTGATATCACGAATCATGAACAGGGTCCCCAATGTTGACAAGGCAGTTATCAGCGTCCACTGTCATAATGACCTTGGCCTTGCTGTTGCCAATTCGCTATCTGCAGTCCTGTCAGGAGCCGGTCAGGTGGAATGCACTATTAATGGTATAGGAGAGAGGGCCGGGAATGCCTCACTTGAAGAGGTTGTGATGGCATTTAAGACAAGAGGGCAATATTTTGATGCTGATACAGGCATAAATACTCAGGAGATATATAAAACGAGCAGGCTTGTAAGCAGTATTACAGGAATGGTCGTTCAGCCAAACAAGGCAATCGTAGGTGCAAATGCATTTGCCCATGAATCAGGTATACATCAGGATGGACTTTTGAAAGACAAACGGACATATGAAATAATGACACCGGAGTCCGTAGGGATACCTATGCACAAGCTTGTGCTGGGAAAACATTCAGGAAGTCATGCATTCAGGAACAAACTTGAGGAGTTGGGCTATAATCTATCTGATGAGGAGGTAAACAAGGCCTTTGACAGATTCAAGAAGGTCGCAGATCAGAAAAAAGAAGTTTTTGAAGAGGATATAGAGGCAATTATCTCGGAAGAAGTCTACCGTATCCCTGAGAAATTTGTGCTAAAATATATTCATGTTGAAAGCGGTCTTGACAAAACTCCTTCAGCAACTGTTGCACTTGAGATAGATGGGTTGGATGTAAGAGAAGTTTCAACAGGGGATGGACCTGTAGATGCAACATACAGGACGATTAAGTCAATTACGAACACTTCAAGTCATCTGCTGTCATATGAGGTTAAGGCGATTACCGGCGGCACTGATGCTTTAGGAGAGGTGACTGTGAGGGTGGAAGAAGGCGGAAGGACGGTCGTCGGTCAGGGAGCTGATACGGATATCATAGTTGCGAGCGCTAAGGCATATTTGAATGCATTGAACAGACTTGTTTATAAGAAACGCAAATAATGCGACGATAGCGGGGCAGACTGAACTACGGAACTTTAAGTTGACGGATTAAAATCAGCCACCCTTACAGGACAGGGATGAGAATATGGGAATGACACTGACAGAAAAGATATTAGCCAATCATGCAAAGAGAGAGGCTGTATCTCCGGGAGACAATGTCTGGATAGATGTTGATCTTCTTATGACTCATGATGTCTGCGGCCCGGGTACTATTGAGATCTTTAAAAAGGAATTTGGAGCAGCGGCAAAGGTGTGGGCCAGGGATAAGGTGGTTATTATCCCTGATCACTATATCTTTACACAGGATACTTATGCAAGGAGAAATATAGATATACTGCGAGCATTTGCCATTGAACAGGGGATTAAGTTTTTTTATGATGCCGGTTCGCCTGATTATAAAGGGGTTTGTCATGTCGCCCTGGCAGAAGAAGGACACACAAGACCTGGTGAAGTGCTTTTCGGAACTGACTCGCATACATGCACTGCCGGGGCTTTTGGTGAGTTTGCAACCGGTATTGGTAATACGGATGCCGCCTTTATTATGGGTACAGGGAGGTTGTGGGTCAAGGTGCCTCCTACAATGAAGTTTGTTTTCGACGGTGATATGCCTCAATACCTGATGGCAAAGGATCTTATCCTCCACATAATCGGTGATATTGGTGTTGATGGCGCTACATATAAGGCTATGGAGTTTGCCGGAGACGGCATATCAGCGCTGTCCGTTGAAGAGAGGATGACACTGTGTAATATGGCTATTGAGGCCGGGGGAAAGAACGGGATTATTTCACCGGATGAGAAGACCCTGCGATTTGTGTCTGAAAGGCATAAGGGAAAGATTGAAGCGGTTTACGGTGATCAGGACGCAAGATATGAATCTGTAAAAAGGTATAATCTCAAGGATCTCGAACCTGTTGTTGCTAAACCGCATTCTCCGGATAACAAGGCGGTTATATCGGAAGTGAAGGGCACCAGGATTGACAGGTGTTACATAGGTTCGTGCACTGGCGGTAAAGTGGAGGACTTCAGGGCAGCCGCAAGTATTCTGCGTGGCAACAGTGTCAAGGTTGATACATTTGTTGTACCTGCAACTACTGAGGTTGAGAAGCGTCTGAAGGTTGAGATGATTGATGGCGAGAGTATATACTCGATACTTGAAAAAGCCGGGACACAAATTGCCGGAGGTCCATCCTGTGCAGCGTGTCTTGGCGGCCCGTCTGATACCTTTGGCAGGACTAAAGGGGATGAGATATGTATCTCTACGACTAACAGGAATTTCCCGGGACGTATGGGGTCTAAGCAGTCACAGGTGTATCTGGCATCTCCGCTGACAGTTGCAGCATCGGCATTAAGGGGAGTTATCACTGACCCGAGGGAGTTCATTAGATAATAACCGGGATGGGGAGATTGTAACATGAAAGATATTATTAAAGGCAGGGTCTACGTCCTTGGCAACGACATTGACACAGATCAGATTATTCCTGCGCAGCATCTGGTCTATAGTCTCAGCGACCCTGAAGAGAGGAAGCAGTATGGGAGGTTTGCACTCTCGAGTGTACCGGATGGTCATGCAGGTTTACCGGCCGGGAATATAAGGTTTGTTGATGAGGGAGAGTGCCTGTCCAAGTATAATATCATAATTGCTGGAAAGAATTTCGGCTGTGGTTCATCCAGGGAGCATGCGCCTGTAGCATTGAATATAGCAGGCGTAGAGGCAGTGGTTGCGGAGTCTTACGCCCGGATATTTTACAGAAACTCGGTTGATGGTGGTTTTTATCTTCCATTTGAGACAGGCGAACACCTGTTTAAGGAATTTCGAACAGGTGATATCGCTGAGATTGATGTTAAGAAGTCGGCGTTAATGAATCTTACAACAGGAAAATCATATAAATTGAATCCACTTGGTGATGTAGAGGAAATATTAACTGCAGGCGGTATTTTTGCATACGCAAGGAAAAGCGGTAAAATATAGTAATGAGTATTAAGAAGCAATGAGCAATGAGCAATGAGCAATGAGTAGAAGATAGCAATGAGTAAAGAGTGAGTCGTAATGACGGAAGGGAGAGTATGGGCAAAACTTATAAGGTAGCTGTGTTTCCTGGTGATGGTATAGGGAAAGAGATAGTACCCCAGGCATTGCGTGTACTTCATAAAGTTGCGGCTAAATTTAATATTAATATTAAAACTGAAGAGGCGCTTATAGGTGGAAGTGCAATAGATGAAGCTGGTGTTCCGCTGCCTGATGATGCCTTGAATCTTGCACTGAAGAGTGATGCTGTGTTGTTAGGTGCGGTCGGCGGACCGAAATGGGAGGGGCTTGATTATTCTATACGCCCTGAAAGGGCACTCCTTGGTCTCAGGGAACGGCTCGGATTATATGGTAATCTGCGGCCGGTAAGATTATTCTCAGCGCTTGCAGATGCCTCAACCCTGAAACGAGAGATAATTGATGGAATAGATATAATGGTAATAAGAGAGCTCACTGGCGGCATATATTTTGGAAAACCGCGGGGAGTTGAGAAGATTGACTGTGGAGAGAGGGGCATTAATACAGAGGTCTATACGACACCGGAGATAGAACGAATTGCACGGCTTGCATTTGAAGTTGCGAGGAACCGCAGAAAGAAAGTTTGTTCTGTAGATAAGGCTAATGTTCTTGAGTCATCCGAGTTGTGGAGAAGGATTGTTACAGATATCCATAAGGAATATCAGGATGTAGAATTGTCGCATATGTATGTGGACAACTGTTCTATGCAGCTGATCAGAAGCCCGAGACAGTTTGACGTAATACTTACTACCAATATGTTTGGCGACATCCTAAGTGATGAGGCTGCCATGCTGACCGGTTCGATCGGGATGCTTCCGTCTGCAAGTATTGGCGGTAAGGTCGCAATGTATGAACCGATACATGGGAGCGCGCCCGATATTGCAGGACAGGATAAGGCCAATCCGATTGCTACAATACTTTCTGCAGGGATGATGTTCAAGTATTCATTCAAGGTCAATGAGGGATTTACAACTATTGATAATGCGGTAACGAAGGTGCTGGACAGAGGTTTCAGGACTCCTGACATTTACTCACAGGGGAGTAAGGCTGCGGGTACGGAAGAAATGACGGAGCTTATTCTAAATGAGATTGAATAATTCGTTTATATTTGACAAGAGTCTGATATTAAGGATACTATTTCTTATATCACCTTGTCTGATTTTATTTTCAGTAAGCTGCGCAACGGTTGATCCGGGTCTTTATAATGATGGGCCGTATATAGTTTCTACCTACCCTTCATCTGGCGACTTTAATATATCAAGACATACTGATATCAGCATTAGATTCAGTGAGGCAATGGATCCTGCTACCGAGAATGGCTTTGATTTATTGGCCCAGGGGGTCAGGATTGACGGGTCATTGAGGTGGCTTGATTCAAATACGGTACTTGTATTCAGACCATATAGCCCTTTAAGCGTAAATACCTTTTATCAGTGCATTGTCAAACAGGGACAGTCAAGGGAAGGTGCTTATCTTGTCGGGGTACCGTATGTGTGGATGTTCACAACAGGGAATTGAGGACGACTTCGTAAAAAGCCCATCTGCGGCGTTGCGCTGCATCCTTCGTCACTGCGGCGTACTAAAATGTGCGCCTCATTCCTCAGGATTTGAGCGTCTTGCACATGGACTTTTTACGAAGTCGTCCGTTAGGGTGGAGGAGAGATGATTAAGAAGGACAAATATACTGTGGCTGTGGTCGGTGCAACCGGGGCTGTCGGGAAAGAAATGATTCAAGTGCTTGAAGAACGCAATTTCCCTGTCAGGACATTGAGGCTCTTTGCCTCGGAAAGGTCTGCAGGAGAGACTCTGACCTTTTTAAACCGGGAACTCACTGTTGAGTTGCTTCAGGAAAATATATTTAATGATATTGATATAGCACTCTTTTCTGCAGGTGAACAGATAAGCCTTCAATTCGCGCCTGTTGCTGCCAGGGCAGGGGTTGTAGTAATTGATAACAGTTCTGCGTTCAGGATGAATCCTGATGTGCCATTGGTTGTCCCTGAGGTCAATCCAGCGGCAGTAATGAGGCATAAGGGTATAATAGCGAACCCCAATTGCTCGACTATTCAGATGGTCGTTGCGTTGAAACCCTTGCATGATAAGGCAAGGATCAAGCGGATCGTGGTTACTACATTTCAATCGGTTTCAGGAAAGGGGAAAGAGGCCATGGATGAGCTTTTCGAACAAACCAAGTCTCTTCTCTCATTTCAGGAGATCAAGGCTGAGGTCTTTCCACATCAGATAGCATTTAATTGTCTGCCCCACATAGATTCGTTTCTTGATAATGGTTATACAAAGGAAGAGATGAAAATGGTCAATGAAACCAGAAAGATATTTGAGGATGACAGTATAAGAATTACTGCTACAACCGTAAGGGTCCCGGTATATGTAGGTCATTCTGAGTCCGTCAATATCGAGACAGAAGAACACATTAGCGCAAATGAGGCCAGGGCTATCCTGTCTGAAGCGTCAGGTGTTATTGTATATGATGATCCTAAAAGGAATATCTATCCGCTGCCTGTTGATTCTGCCGGCAGGGACGAAGTATTTGTGGGAAGGATACGAGAAGATGAGTCTGTTCCAAACGGTTTGAATCTATGGGTAGTTGCAGATAATCTCAGGAAAGGCGCTGCTACAAATGCAGTGCAGATTGCAGAAATATTGACAGGTAAGTTAAATCAGGCGGAAGCTACCAGGTAAAAGAGAGAAACTAAAGAAACGAGGCAACAGGCAATGAAGCGGATATATCTTGATAATGCAGCGACAACTCCCACCAGACCGGAAGTGATAGAGGCGATGCAGCCATTTTTTAAACACTGTTTTGGTAATCCATCCAGTATCCATTTTTTTGGGAAAGAGACATCGAATGCCATAAATGAAGCACGTTCCAGGGTAGCACAAGTGCTTGGATCAAAGGACGAGGAAATAATTTTTGTCAGTGGCGGGACTGAGTCTGATAATCTTGCAATTTTTGGAATAGCATATGCCAACCGTGACAAAGGGCGGCATATTATAACTACGGCAATTGAGCATAATGCCGTCCTTGAACCATGCAGGTTTCTTGAAAGGGAAGGTTGGAAGATTACATATTTACCGGTTTCAGGAGATGGGTTGGTTGACCCTGATGATGTAAGAAAAGCCATAACAGATGAAACGATTCTGATATCCGTTATGCATGCAAATAACGAGATAGGTACTATACAGCCTTTAAGGGAGATAGGGACGATCGCAAAGGAAAAGGAGGTATGTTTCCATACAGATGCCGTACAGACATTTTCGCACATTCCGGCCAAGGCTGATGAGTTGCTCGCAGATTTGCTTTCTTTTTCCAGTCATAAGTTCTACGGTCCGAAAGGTGCCGGCGGGTTATATGTCAGGAAGGGCACTGCGATATCACCTTATCTCTACGGTGGTAATCAGGAATTCAAACTGCGTGCCGGTACGGAAAATGTACCTGCTATAGTCGGTATGGGGAAGGCAGTACAAATGTCTATGCTTGAGATGGATGCGCAGAAAAGTTATGTTGCTTCACTGAGGGACAAATTAGTCAGATCACTGCTGGAGATAGAAGGTGTGCGGTTAAATGGAAATGAAAGCCAACGATTACCAAATAATATTAATGTTACTATAGACTACGTAGATAGCGAGGCTTTAATTATTAATCTTGATTTCAAGGGCATAGCCGTGTCATCGGGATCAGCATGCATATCAGCCGTAAAAGGGCCGTCTCATGTATTAACCGCTATCGGTTTATCATATGAAGAGGCAAGAAGTGCAATTCGAATTACACTGGGGAAGGATAATACAGAAGATGAATTGAGTTATTTTCTCGATGTCTTCAAAGACGTAGTAAATAATCTCCGGGATATGTCTCCTGTATTTCAGGATAGGCGCCTGGGAAGCAGGTAGCAGAAATTCCCTCCTTTAACATATTAAAACTGACATTATGTCTGACTTAAGTGATTATGATTATCCTTTTGACCCTTCGCTTATTGCCCAACATCCGGTTTCAGTGAGGGATCAGTCCGGACTTCTTGTCCTAAACAGATCTGACTCTGTAATTGAACATAGAAGATTTTTCAACATTGTTGACTATGTCAGGGAAGGTGATATCTTAGTCCTGAACAATACAAAGGTGATGCCATGCAGGATTGTTGGTGAAAGAGAGGGCACAGGAGGACGTGTAGAACTTCTTCTGATTAAAAAACATGATGATCAGACATGGAGATCAATATCAGATAAGAAACTTAGAGAAGGGGTCAGGATTAAGTTTTCAGATAATTGCTGCGGAGAGGTGACAGGTACTGCAAATTCGAATTACATCGTGAAATTTCATTATACTTCTGAAGGGGAAAGTATTATTTCCGAGATTGGTCAAATGCCTGTTCCGCCATATATAAAAAGGAAATCATGTGAGCAAGACATGGAACGATATCAAACTGTATATGCTGCTGAGGACGGAGCAATAGCGGCGCCAACTGCAGGACTGCACTTTACTGAGGATCTCATCGGGAGATTGAATAGAAAGGGTGTCAGTACAGTTTATTTAACACTTCATGTCGGTATTGGCACCTTCAAACCAGTTAAATCAGAGAATATAGAACACCATCAGATGGAATACGAAGAGGTGAATATTCCTGAGGCTGTAGTGGAGCGTATTTTACAGACGAAGGAAAACGGCGGACGCGTTATTGCGGTTGGGACGACTTCTGTCAGGGCCCTTGAACATGCTGCTTTCAGTGGTGTGCTGCATCCTGCAAAGGGTGAAACAGGGCTTTTTATTTATCCGGGCTTTAAGTTTAATATTGTAGATGCTATGATAACTAACTTCCATCTTCCCAAGTCAACACTCCTGATGCTTGTTATGGCATTTGCAGGCAGGGGAAATATACTCAAATCCTATGCAGAGGCTGTTGCAAGGAAGTACAGATTCTACAGTTATGGCGATGCTATGTTTATCATATGAATTATTACAGGAGCGATAATTGCGGGAATTGAGGCATATAACCAATAAGAAAATAAAGAAAAGGCCATTCAACAAAGGTTTGATTGTTGGAGTTGTGCTGGTATTAATTTTAACTCTGACAGGTGCCTTTGCTCTCCTCAGGACTAAAAAGGCAGGTGGTCCGGTTGATTTATCGCCAGGCAATATTTATACGGGCAATAGAGAACAGAAACAGGAGAAACTTCCGGAAGAAGATAGTAATGCAATTAATGGTGAATCAGCAAAGGAAGAGTCTGCAAAAAAAGATGATTTTACATTCTACAAGGTACTTAATAGTAAAGAGGGCGACATAACACCTTTAGAAGTAGAAAAGCCAAAGGAAGGGATTTCCAAGCCTCTCCCTGAAAAGGAGCCATATGAAGAATCTCATAAAAATCAAAGTATGGAAAAGATTGACAGGGATATTTTAAAGAAGATTGAATCCAAAGATAAAGAAGGCATTATTTACACGGTTCAGATTGGGGCGCTCAGTCAGGAAAAGGCTGCGAATGAGCTTTCCGAAAATCTCAGGGGAAAAGGATTTGCACCATATATAAGTAAGGAAAACAGTACGGGCAGGGCTCCTGTCTATAAAGTAAGGATAGGTAAATTCCTGTCAATGGTAGATGCCCAGGATGTTGCAGCAGTTCTTAAAAAGGAAGGATATGCAACATACATACTGAAGATCAACGTCAATGAATAGAATTGGTAGAGCATATGTTGTCACGTGTATTAAGCAGTATGATTACGGGTGTTGATGCCTCAATAGTTGAGGTTGAAGTAGATCTTGTATTTGGTCTCCCTATTTTTACAATTGTTGGTCTGCCGGATACCGCCGTACGTGAGAGCAGGGAGAGAGTCAAGTCTGCCCTGAGAAATGCCGGCTTCAAACTTCCTCCCAAGAAGATAACTGTGAATCTTGCACCTGCTAATCTAAGGAAGGAAGGCGCACTTTATGATCTTCCCGTAGCAGTAGCAATATTATGCGCAGAGGGATTGGTTAAAAGCGAGTCTGTTAAAGACTATATGTTTATTGGGGAACTATCCTTATATGGCAGGACCAAGCCGATTCGGGGGGCCTTATCCATTGCAATAGCTGCAAGAAACGCAGGATTGAAGGGGCTGTTTATTCCTGAGGAAAATGCGGCAGAGGCCGCAATGATAGGCGGAATAAATATTTATGGAGTTGAAACTCTTCAGCAGGTTATCAAATTGCTTGAAGAAATGGATTTATCTAAGTCGTATAAAATAGATTCTCCAATAGTTTTTAAGATGAGCCCTGAATTTGATATTGATATGTCAGAGATAAGGGGGCAGGAACAGGCGAAGAGGGCATTGGAGGTTGCTGCAGCAGGAGGGCATAATCTTCTTATGGTCGGCCCGCCAGGCTCAGGAAAGAGCATGCTTGCAAAGAGACTTCCTACTATACTTCCGGATATCAGTTTTGAAGAAACTATTGAGACGACAAGGATTCACAGTCTTGCCGGAATTCTGCCTCAGGATGAACCGGTTATAACTTCACGGCCCTTCAGGCATACACACCATACCATATCATATGCAGGTATAGCTGGCGGCGGAAGCACACCTCGTCCCGGTGAGATTAGTCTTGCCCATAACGGTGTTTTATTCCTGGATGAGATTCCGGAATACAGGAGAGATGTCCTGGAGGTCTTAAGGCAACCAATGGAGGACAGGTGCATTACCATTTCACGGGCAGGGCACACAGTCAAGTATCCTGCACGTTTTATGCTTGTCGGCGCAATGAATCCCTGTCCATGTGGTTACTTTTCATCTACTGTCAGAAACTGCGTCTGTACTCCACACCAGATACAACGGTATCGCGGGAGGATATCAGGCCCTTTGATGGACAGGATAGATATACATGTCAACCTTCCGCCGGTGTCATCAACCGACTTAAGGACCGCTGTAAAAGGTGAGACCTCTGCTGAGATCAGGAGACGGGTAAACTTGACCAGAGAGTACCAGAGAGCAAGATACAGCGGCGATAATGGTATATTTTGCAGCTCAGATCTGAAAGAATCAAACCTAAGCAAATATTGCCGTATGAGTAAAGAATCAAATAATCTGATTGAGCATGCCATGGACAGACTGGGAATGAGTGTAAGGGGATATGGCAAGATATTAAAGGTTGCGCGGACTATAGCTGACCTCGAATTAAGGGAAGAAATATTGCCGCAGGATGTATCAGAGGCTATAGGGTATAGAATGCTGGACAGGATCAGTTTACGCTGAAAAACGCGGGGTACCCATTGCTAAGAAGTAAATGCAATGGGTCGTGCGGCGTCAGGACTTGTAATTTGAGCTGAGGCGTACAGTGTCGTATGTTGAAGCTCAAATTACAAGTCCTTCCTTGCACCTGAGCATTTTTGAGCGTAAACTGTTGCATGGTCGGACGAGAGTAGCCGCAGGGTGGGCACCGCCCACCCTGCTCATGGTTGAGGAGGGATATTTGATTGAAACGTAATCAAAAGTTGATATTAAAGAAAATAACTCTTATTCTTGTAATTCTGATCATCGCCGGCGGAGTTGCCGGAGGGGTTGGATTATATATTGCCAGTCGTAATCTTCCTCGTGTAGAGTCCCTGAGGGAGTACAGGCCAAGTCTTGTAAGCCGCATATATTCAGACGATAATAAGATAATAGGAGAATATTTTATAGAGAAGCGGGTACTTGTTCCATATAAGGCAATTCCGGTCTACCTTAAACAGGCTGTTGTCTCTGTCGAAGATGATGCATTTTACTCTCATCAGGGATTAGACTACAAGGGGATAGCGCGGGCTTTCTGGGTAAATCTTATTTCTCTCGATATAAAACAGGGAGGCAGCACTATTACTCAGCAGCTTGCACGCTCTCTTTTTCTAACGCCGGAGCAGACTATATTAAGAAAGCTCAAAGAGGCTATTTTGGCGAGAAGGATTGAGGCTATATTATCCAAGGACCAGATATTGGAGATTTACCTTAATCAGATATATCTTGGCCGTGGCGCCTACGGTGTCCAGTCTGCATCACAAATATATTTTGGAAAAGATGTAAGGTATCTTAACCTGTCTGAGTCAGCGCTCCTGGCAAGTATAATTCGTTCTCCCCGCCTCTATTCACCGTATCTTTATCCGGACAGAGTAAAGATGCGGCAGAAATTTGTTTTAAAAAAGATGGTAGATGAAGGATATATTAATGAAGATGAGTACAAAAAGGCTTTTAAAGAGGATATATTCCTTAAGAAATATGAGAAACGTGAAGAAATTGCACCATACTTTACAGAATATATAAGACAGTATCTCGTTTCTGTTTATGGCGTAGAGAAGGTCTTTAAGGGTGGGTTGAATGTTTATACAACTATCAACTATAACCTTCAAAAAGCAGCTACTTCATCAGTAAAAAATGGTCTGAGGGCATTGGATAAAAGACAGGGATACAGGGGACCGATTGTGCATAAATCCCGCACTGAAATACAGGAGTGGCTGGAAGGCAGTATAGGGGCCTTAACTCAGGATGACATACTTCCGGGTGATATAGTGGAGGGTATCGTAATAGGTGTTGAAGATGCCTTTGCCACTATAAAGGCTGGAAGACTCACAGGCCGTATTTCAATGGATAATATGTTATGGGCAAGAAAGAGGTTAAGCGGCACCGGCTTTAAGAAAGCAACATATTTAAAGGATGACTCTACTGTACGTGACATACTTCTTGTTGGTGACGTAGTTTATGTAAAGGTAATAAGTATCACCGATGAAAAGAACGTTGTTTTTGGTCTTGAGCAGGAACCTCTTGCTGAAGGAGCGCTTCTTTCCATAGACCCGGCAAACGGATATGTCCGTGCTATGGTCGGAGGGTTTGACTTCAAACGCAGTGAATTTAACAGGGCAATACAGTCACACAGACAGCCCGGCTCTGCATTCAAGCCTTTTGTCTATGGTGCGGCTTTAGACAATGGATTTACAGCGGCTACAGTAATTGACGACGCCCCGATTAGTTACAGCATCCCAGGCTGGAATAAAGACTGGACGCCTGAGAATTATGACGGTAAATTTTATGGTCCCATGACATTAAGGGATGCACTCGCTTATTCACGGAATGTTGTAACAATCAAATTGGCGGAGAAAACCGGTATAGATAATGTAATAAGTTTTGCAAACAGAATGGGGATCAAAAGCAATCTTGAAAGAAATCTCTCTCTTGCCCTTGGATCTTCAGGTGTGTCGCTGTTCGAACTTGTTAATGCGTATGGTGTATTTGCGAATCAGGGTATTCGGGTGGAACCAATGTTTATAAAGTATATTACGGATAATAATGGGAGGATACTTGAACGGTCAACGCCGGCTGCAGAGGAAGTACTATCAAGTCAGACGGCATATATTATGACCAGTATGCTTGAGGATGTCATTCAAAAGGGGACAGGCAGGCGCGCACGCGGACTGGGAGGCGCTGCCGCAGGTAAAACCGGGACTACAAATAATTATTCTGATGCATGGTTTGTAGGTTATACATCAAATCTTGTGACAGGCGCATGGGTCGGATTTGATGACATGAGGAGTCTTGGTCACGGTGAGACAGGCAGCCGCGCTGCACTACCGATATGGATTGATTATATGCAGGTCGCATTGAGTCAAATTCCACCTTCATATTTCCCCATTCCTGAAGACATTATGTTTGTTAAGATTGACCCGTATAATGGACTTGTAGCCCCTCCTAATTTTACGGATTTTCAGGTTGAGATATTCAAGAAGGGAACTGAACCTGTTGAAGTGTCCAAAACTTCCGTCCATCGTCCTGCAAGGTATATGCTTGATGATGAGACTGCTGATTGACAACTATATTTGGCCTTGACTTATAAGGTATTTTCTAATATTATGCACAATGCTAAAATATTCGGAAAGGAGTGTTAAATGTCTGTAAAAATAGGTATAAACGGTTTCGGCAGGATAGGGAGAAACTTTTTTCGCATTGTGTTTAACAATCCGGAAATTGAGATCGCTGCCATCAATGACCTGACTGACGCAAATACGCTGGCGCATCTGCTCAAATACGATTCTGTATTTGGTATACTCAATGCTGATGTCTCTGCAAAAGATGGCACCCTTATTGTAAATGGACGTGAGATTAAAATTCTGGCAGAACGAGACCCTCTGAAATTACCATGGGGCGATCTGGGTGTAGATATAGTAGTTGAGTCAACCGGTCTTTTTACCAAGAGGGAAGATGCGGAGAAGCATCTTAAGGGTGGAGCCAAAAAGGTTATAATATCTGCCCCTGCAAAGAATCCTGATGTTACGATTGTGCTTGGGGTTAATGAAAACAAATATAACGCTAAGAGTCACAGGATAATATCCAATGCCTCGTGCACGACAAACTGTCTTGCACCTGTGGCTAAAGTCCTGCTCAATAGTTTTGGCATTAAACGGGGTCTCATGACTACAATACATTCTTACACAAATGATCAGAAGCTTCTTGACCTGCCGCATAAGGACCTTCGCAGGGCAAGGGCCGCAGCGGTTTCATTGATTCCTACGTCAACTGGGGCAGCAAGGGCAATTTCACTGGTCCTTCCTGAGCTTGAGGGACGGCTGGATGGAATGGCTGTCAGAGTTCCAACTACAAATGTCTCTATGGTTGATTTGGTCGTTGAAACGGAAAAAGACACGGACGAGTCGAAGGTGAATTCAGCGCTGAAGCGGGCTGCTTCAGGTAAATTAAAGGGCTACCTTGAGTACACAGACTTACCGCTTGTTTCCATAGATTTTAAGGGTAATGATCATTCGTCCATAGTTGACGGGTCACTGACAAAGGTTATGGACAAAAGGATGGTGAAGGTCATTGCCTGGTACGACAATGAGTGGGGATATTCTTCAAGGATAAAGGACCTTATACTCTTCATGAGCAAGAAGGGCATTAAATGACAAATGTCTTAAATAAACTGACTATCAGGGATGTGAATATCAGGAATAAGAGGGTTTTTATAAGGGTGGACTTTAATGTTCCTCTGAACTCTGAGCTTAATATCACTGATGACACTAGAATAAGGTCTGCCCTGCCTACGATAAACTATGCAATAGATGAGGGAGCAAAAATAATTCTGGCGTCACACCTTGGCAGGCCAAAGGGTAAAAGGAATCCGGCGTTGACTCTCGCCACTGTAGTCAAACGCCTGCAAAGG
This sequence comes from Nitrospirota bacterium, assembly GCA_020846775.1. Taxonomy (NCBI): domain Bacteria; kingdom Pseudomonadati; phylum Nitrospirota; species Nitrospirota bacterium. The sequence goes on along the minus strand of JADLDG010000023.1, from coordinate 173,687 downwards.
CTTCTTAACAAGGATGTGATGTTTCTGGATGATTGTTTAGGCACCGAGGTTGAGAACGCCATTAACAACATGGAACCAGGGGATGTCGTGCTTTTAGAGAACCTGAGATTTTATCCTGGTGAAGAGGGCAAAGACGATGAGTTTGCAAAAAAACTTGCAGCACTTGCGGACGTATATGTTAACGACGCATTTGGTACAAGCCACAGGAGTCATTCCTCAGTTGTAGGGATAACCAAATATGTACGGCCTGCAGTGGCCGGGTTTCTGGTGAAGAAGGAGATTGAGTATGTAGATGGTGTAATGGCCAATCCAGCACGACCATTTGTCGCTATTTTAGGCGGGGCTAAGGTGTCCGGAAAGCTCGGAATGATAGATAACCTTGGTAAGAAGGTGGACAAGGTAATTATTGGCGGAGGGATGGCGTTTACATTCCTGAAGGCTATGGGATATGAGGTTGGAAATTCTCTTGTGGAACCTGATATGCTTGATATATCAATCAAAATCTATAATTCAGCACGTGAGCGCGGCATCAAGTTCTATCTCCCTGTTGATTGCGTTGTTGCGCCAAATCTTGAACCCGGGTCAGAAACCATGATCGTCCCTGTTCAGGAGATTCCTAAAGACTGGAAGGCGCTTGACATCGGTCCTGCCTCTGTCAAATTATTTACGGAGGCAATTGCAAATGCGAGGACTATATTATGGAATGGCCCAATGGGAGTATTTGAGATAGATGCCTTTTCGCGGGGTACATTTGCTGTTGCGCATGCAATTGCAGAATCTTATGCCCTGACAATTGTAGGAGGCGGTGATACGGCCAATGCAGTTGATAAGGCAAGGGAGTCTGAGAACATGTCTTTCATTTCTACAGGAGGCGGTGCAGTACTTCAAATGCTGGAGGGAAAACCCCTGCCAGGCATTATGGCACTTGATGATAAGGATGCAGTTATCTGAGTATGAGTAAAACCGATCAAGCGCTTGGAACGCTAAATTGGGGTATTGTATCAAGGGAGCAATAATTTGCGTAAACCTTTAATAGTAGCAAACTGGAAGATGAATAAGACGATATCTGATGCACTGCAGTTTGTTGCAGAATGCAAGAGGCTGTTAAAAGATATTTCTGTTCATAATGTGGATATCATTTTATCCCCGCCTTTTACATCTATCAAAGCTGTTTATGATGCTGTCAATGGTGAAAATATCTATGTTGCTGCACAAAATCTATACTGGGAGGAAAAAGGGGCATTTACAGGAGAGGTCTCAGCCCCAATGCTTAAAGATTGCGGATGTACATATGCAATTATTGGACATAGCGAAAGAAGAAACCTGTTTGGAGAGACCGATGAAGGGATTAACAAAAAGATACGGTTTGCAATTCATACAGGACTAAACCCTATTTTCTGTATCGGAGAATCTCTTCAACAGAGAGAAGAGGAAGAAACATTCCGGGTCATAAGAGATCAGGTTGAGAAGGGGCTTAATGGTTTGAACGAAGAAGCCTTTAGCAGTCTCCTCATTGCTTATGAACCAGTATGGGCTATTGGTACCGGTAAGAATGCTACCGCTGAACAGGCAGAGGAGATTCATGGTTTCATAAGGTCAATAATAAGGGAGAGTTACGGCAGAAGTGTTTCAGAGGCGCTCAGGATACTTTATGGAGGAAGCGTTACACCTGATAATATATGTGAATTAATTCGAGAGCACGATATTGATGGCGCTCTTGTAGGAGGTGCAAGCCTGAAGGCAGATTCTTTTGTGAAAATTGTAGTTGGTGCAATAGGAAATTAAATAATCAAAAATAAAATATGACATATTATGAAATATCATGTAATTGTAAACCAGTTTCAAAATGAAATTAATATTTGATATTTTATCTTTGACATCATAATCAGGGGGGGCAGTAGTGACGATTTTTTTTGTAATCATTCATATAATTGTATCAGTAATACTTATAGGAGTTGTATTAATTCAGCAGGGAAAGGGGTCCGAGATGGGCGCTGCCTTTGGCGGTTCTTCAAGTCAGACCGTATTTGGCAGCCGCGGACCTGGCAATTTTCTTAGCAAGCTAACAACGGTTGCCGCAGTAATCTTTATTTTAACATCTTTTGTACTTGCATTCGTTGGCAGTAATAAAGGTGCGTCATCAGTTATTCCGGAACAGACAGAAGTCCCTGCGTTGCCGCAGCCTCAGACCCCGCTGTCACAGCCCGAAACTTCAGCGCCGGTTCCGCCGGCCGAGACTGGTGTGAATACTGTTCCAGCAGCTCCGGTTACGCCGGTAAAGAAATAGTAATTATGTCAGAACACCGGGATGGGACGTGAAATTCCCGAATTCAGTCGCATGAGAGACACTCCAATAAGGGCTAAGTACATGTCCTTTACATGACCCTGCTGATTATTGTTCTCCCGATCTTAAAGAAATAATTTCAAGAATCCGAAATCATACCTGCAATTTAGCTTTGTATTGATTCATGCAACTTATACAGGAGGGTGGCAGGATGTCTCTAAAAAATATTAGAATCAAATATCGTTTGATGGCGGGTTTTGGGATTGTACTCTCTTTGTTTGTAATTTGCGGGGTTATAACGACTTTTCTTCTTATTAAGTCAGACAGGAGTATCAATGTTGTCAAGGAGGAGAGTTTGCCATTTGCACTTATTGCAAAAGACATTGCATTTAATGTAGTTCAAGTTCAGCAATTCCTGACGGACGTCTCTGCCACCCACAATACTGAGGCATTAAAGGAGGCTGAAGATGCTGCACAAAAATTCCATTTGGAAGTTGCCAAGTTTAAGGATATGTTCAGAGCTGAAAATGACCAGGAGTCTTTGAGGAGGATAGAGGAGATAGAGTCCGCGTTTAACAACTATTATGATACAGGCAAAAAAATGGCAGGCGTCTATGTTAATAAAGGCATAGCGGCAGGAAACATCATAATGGAGGACTTTGACAAGACAAGTATTGCCATAACATCCAGGGTTGAAGAATTTGTCAAACAACAGACAGATGTAGCCTCATTGATGTCAGATAATGTTCAGAAATCAATAAGCCAGATTATTACAATTCTGCTGGTAATGTCGGTTATCACATTAATTTCAGGAATTCTTATAGCCTGGTACATTACATCAAGCGTGGTCCGGCCCTTGAGCCGGGCTGTGGATGTTTCCAATTCTATCGCAAGTGGTGACCTCACAATAACAATTGAGAGCGACAGCACAGATGAAACGGGGCAGTTGCTTCGATCAATGGATAATATGGTTACCAACCTTAAGAAACTTATCGCAAACATGAAGGAAACTTCAAGCAATATGGCATCAGCAAGTGAAGAGTTGAGCGCCAGTTCAGAAGAGATGTCAAAGGGTGTTATTTCGCAGTCAGACAGGTCTACTCAAATCGCCTCGGCTGCACACGAAATGTCTCAGACGGTTGTCGAGATCGCTAAGAATGCGTCCAATATTGCGGCATCGGCCAGTGGCACAGCCCATATAGCAAAGGATGGTGAAAATATAGTTGAGAAGTCGGTATCAGAGGTTAAGGATATTGCGGCAACAGTGAGCGAATCATCCAAGGTAATGGTGTCTCTGGGAGAGAGATCAAAACAGATTGGCGACATTATCCGGGTTATAAGTGAGATCGCAGACCAGACAAATCTTCTTGCTTTGAACGCTGCAATTGAAGCGGCTCGAGCCGGAGAGCAGGGAAAGGGTTTTGCAGTTGTTGCTGATGAGGTCAGGAAACTTGCTGAGAGGACTGCAAAGGCAACTTCCGAGATTGGGGCAATGATTGGAGCTATACAGGATGAAGTTCAAAAAAGCGTAACCTCAATGGATGCGGTCTCTAAGATGGTAGGGTCAGGCGTAGAGTTCTCAACTCAAACAGGTGATGCATTGCAAAAGATCGTATCCAGTGTAAGTGATCTTCAGATGATGGTCCAGCAGATAGCATCAGCAACTGAGGAAATGTCTGCAACATCAGAAATGATAAGCGGAGATATCATGGCGGTTGCCAAGGTCTCGAAAGATACGTCGACCGGTTCAGAACAGATAGCCGAAGCATCTTCCGAGGTAGCCCGACTTGCATCCAGACTCCTTTCAATGGGGGAACAGTTTAAGGTCTGACGTACATCAAACCTTCATCCTTGGGTCTATAGCATCTCTAATGCCTTCGCCAAGAAGATTATAAGCGAGGACTGTAACCAGTATAGCAACACCGGGAAATACGGACAACCACCAGGCAATCTCTATATTGTCCTTGCCAATAGTCAGTATATTCCCCCAGCTGGATGTAGGCGGTTGCACGCCAATTCCGAGAAAGCTTAATGCAGACTCCGTAAGGATAGCGCCGGCAACACCCAGTACTGCAGAGACAAGAACAGGGGCCATTGAGTTGGGGAGGATATGCCTGAAAATTATCCTCATGTCCCCAGCCCCGATTGCCCTTGCCGACAGTGTAAATTCCCGTTCCTTAACTGAAAGGAACTCAGCCCGCACCAGTCTGGTTACTCCCATCCACGATGTCAGCCCAATCACAATCATAATATTGCTTATACCTGGTTCAAGAAATGCTATAACTGCAAGGAGAAGGAAAAAAGTCGGGATTGACAGCATTATATCTACAAACCTCATGATTACCCGGTCCACCCAGCCTCCATAGTATCCTGTTATTGCACCGAGTATGACCCCAATAAAAGTTGATATTCCGACTGCTACAAAACCGACAGAAAGAGAGATTCGTGAACCCCAGATAATACGGCTCAGGATATCACGGCCGAGGTCATCTGTCCCGAAGGGATGGGTAAAACCTGGCGGCTCAAGAATGTTCTGGACATTGATTGCATTGGGATCATAGGGGGTTATAGCCGGGGCAAATATGGCAATGGCAAAAAGAAATGCAACTACTATCCCGCCGATTAATGCGAGCTTGTTCTGTTTGAAGCGCTTCCAGAATGTCATGATAACCCCACTCCCTATTGTGTTGACACATATTGAAAAATCCCTCCTATCCTCCCTTTATCAAAGGGAGGAATTATTCCCCTCTTTGGAAAAGAGGGGTTAGGGGAGATTTTCTAATAAATGTCAATTCTACTCCGAGATCATTTATAAGTTACCTGTTTCTGATTCTTGGATCAGCTATAGCGTAACCTGCATCTGCCAATAGATTGCCAATTAAGGTTAACACTGCCCCTATAGTTAATACCCCCATTATCAAGGGATAATCTCTTGTCATGACAGACATGTAAAACAGTTGTCCCATGCCCGGGATGGCAAATATAGTCTCAAATATTACGCTGCCGCCGATAAGTCCCGGAACCGATAATCCGAGGATGGTTATAACCGGCAGAAGTGCATTTCTCATCGCATGCTTATATATTACCGCCCTCTCGGAAAGCCCCTTGGCACGTGCGGTTGTTACATAATCAGCCCTTATGACCTCCAGCATATTGCTTCTCATATAACGGGAAAGACCGGCAAGACCTCCAAATGCCCCAAGCAATACCGGCAGAACCAGGTGGCTTGACATGTCACGGATCTTACCAAGAGATGAAAGCGTATCATAATTCATTGATTTGATGCCTGATATGGGAAGCCAGTCTAAATAGACTCCAAAGAGTATCATAAGAAGAAGTGCCAGCCAGAATGTAGGAATGGCAAAGCCTACGAAGACGACAACAGTAGTAATTTTATCATAGAGGGAATACTGATGAGTGGCAGATGATACACCTATGGGAATGGCAATGAGTATAACCAGTATCAGAGAAAGTACATTAATCAGAATAGTTATCGGCAGACGTTCTCTTATCTTGTCCCATACAGGTCTCTTATCTGTAGAGAATGATTCACCAAAATCAAGTTTAATCAAACGTTTTACCCAGATTCCATACTGAACGATAATGGGTTTATCAAGGCCGTAATACCTTTCGAGCTTCTCCCTGGCCTCAGGTGTTATCTTGGGATTTAATTCTGAAAGAATATCGGTTGGCTTACCCGGGGCAAGGTGAATAATGAAAAAAGATATTAGCGTTATCCCTATGATAGTAGGAATCATCTCAAGAAGACGTTTTGCAAAATATATAACCATTCTGATCAATTCAATAATATCAATTAAATTATGAAATTGGAAGAGGTTGAATTTGAATGATATGCTAAGGCATCCATTGACTTGTAATTGGGGGTGAATTGATTTATTATCGTTTAAAGTCAATCTGACGATAAAAACATAGAGTCTCATCTTTGATAGCCATTTCAGTAGAACATAGAATAAGTCAAGATCCGATTAATGTTATGTCATACTGAATCCTGTCCTGAAACGAGTCAGGAATGTGGTTCGGATCGACAGAGAGGCGGTATTTTCAAGTGAAAAAATTATTTTCACCCAACACAGTTGCAGTTATCGGCGCCACGGAGCGGGCGGGTTCTGTAGGCAGAACAGTACTGGAGAATTTGGTCAGATTTCCTGATAGGAAGGTCTTCCCTGTAAACCCTAAGAGAAAAGAAGTCATGGGGATGGAATGCTTCCCATCCGTTACAGACATCCCTGTTACTGTTGATCTTGCAGTTATTGTTACCCCGGCAATGACTGTCCCTGCGATAGTTGAGGAGTGCGGGCAGGCGGGGATTGAAGGTGTAATTATAATTTCAGCCGGCTTCAGAGAGGCAGGAGAAGAAGGCAGGGGATTGGAAGATGAAATAAGAAAGATCAAGCACAAATATGGTATGAGGATTGTCGGACCAAACTGTCTTGGAGTTATTCGGCCGCACATCAGTCTTAATGCCTCCTTTCTGAAGGTCAATCCAAAACCTGGTAAGATCGCCTTTATATCGCAGAGCGGTGCACTTGGGAGCGCTATCCTTGACTGGGCCATAGAATCCAACGTTGGTTTCAGCATGTTCGCCTCCCTTGGTTCCATGATTGATGTAGATTTCGGGGATATAATTGATTTTGTTGGTGATGATCCGAATACGAAAAGCATTATGCTCTATATCGAAGGCATCGGAAATGCCAAGAAGTTCATGAGTGCAGCGAGGGGGTTTGCCCGCAGTAAGCCTATTATTGTTATTAAGCCCGGTAAGTTCGCAGAAAGTGCCCGGGCAGCGGTTTCACACACAGGCGCTATGGCCGGTGATTACCATGTTTATGATGCTGCCTTTAAGAGGGCGGGTGTTATCAGGATTGAAGAAATAGCTGACATGTTTAATGTAGCAGAGGTACTCCACTCAAAATATCTCCCAAAAGGTCCCAAATTGGCAATTGTTACTAATGCCGGAGGTGTTGGAGTCATAGCAACTGATGCCCTGATGGAGGCTCATGGTGAGCTGTCTAAACTCTCGGAAGAAAGCATCAATGAGCTGGACTCGCATATGCCGGCCCACTGGAGCAGAGGCAACCCGGTTGATGTGCTGGGGGATGCTGATATTGACAGATATGTAAATGCCATTAATGTCTGTCTAAATGACGATGAGGTGAATGGTTTATTGATTATATATACACCTCAGGGGGCGGCAAAACCTGACGAACTTGCCAACAGGATAGTTGAGATCGCAAAAAAATCATACAAGCCGATTGTAACGGTATGGATGGGTGGTAAAAGGGCGAAAGAAGGCAGGGCTGTGTTCATCAAGAATAATATACCTACTTATGAGACGCCTGAGCATGCGGTCAAGACATATCTCTATATGTACAAGTATGGCAAGAATTTGCAGCTATTGTACGAGACTCCTGCTGAGTTGTCAGTAGACCAGGCGCCTCCCAAACATCATTTGAAGGCATTGATAAGAAGGACAGTACAGGAAGGCAGGACACTTCTTAATGAGGATGAATCAAAAAAACTCCTGAAGGATTATGGTATTCCTGTCAGCAGGTCTGTCCTTACGGCAAATATTGACGATGCACTTGCCTCTGCCAGGGAAATAGGTTATCCGGTAGTGTTAAAGATAGTATCGCCTGACATAACTCACAAGACAGATGTAGGTGGGGTCGTAACAGGGATAAACTCTGATGACCAATTAAGAGATGAGTATGACAGGTTGATCGCGCGTATAAAAGAAAGGCAGCCGGAGGCAGTTATCAGCGGTGTCTCTGTTCAGAAGATGTTTGAGAGGATAGACTATGAACTTATACTTGGCGCAAAAAAGGACAGGGAGTTCGGGACAGTAATCCTCTTTGGAATGGGAGGGGTAGGGGTAGAAATATTTCGTGATTTCTCTGTTGCACTGCCGCCGCTCAATCAGACCCTTGCAAGAAGGCTTATGGAGGAGACAGAGGTCTATAGAATGATCCAGGGGTACCGGGGCAGGCCTCCGGCAGATATAAGGCAATTAGAGCAGATTATAGTTGCCTTCTCAAATCTGATTGTGGATTTTCCAGAGATAGCAGAGATGGATATCAACCCGCTTGCTATTTCAGGACAGACAATATTGGCCCTTGATGCGAGGACAGTAATTGATAAAGATGCCCTGGAATCCCCTTCGCCTTATCACCATCTTGTTATAACTCCATACCCGACAAGATATGTAATGCCCTGGAAATTGATGGATGGAACGGAAATCCTGCTGAGGCCTATACGTCCTGAAGATGAACCAATGGAAAGCGAAATGGTGTCAACGCTCTCTGAACAGGCCCTTGTTGGCAGGTTCTTTCAGGCCGTCAGAAAAATATCACATCAAATGCTGACCAGGTACTGCAATATTGATTATGATCGTGAGATGGCTATAGTCGCAGAGATAAAAGATGCAGGCAGGAAACGGCTGATAGGAATTGGAAGGATTATTATAGATACAGACTTCAGGAAAGGTGAGTTTGCGGTATTGGTCCACGATGATTTTCAAAGAAGGGGCCTTGGTTATAAGCTTGTTGACATGCTCATTGGAATAGCACATGAAAAAGGTTTGGAAAAGGTTTATGGTACAGTGTTGACTGATAATAAGCAGATGCTCAGGATTTGCAGAGAGCTTGGTTTTACTGTTAGAGATATACCTGACGGTCTCAGCAAGGTTGAATTAGTGTTAAAATGATAATCAATGTTATTTTTTCCTGCTATATCATTTCTTGGCGGCATAGCGATACTGTTATATGGAATAAGGCTTGCCGGCGACGGACTTCAGAAGGCAGCAGGCGGCCGCCTTCGTGCCATACTCACGTCACTTACTAAAAATAGATTCATGGGAATAGGTGTGGGTGCAGTCGTTACTGCTATCCTCCAGAGCAGCAGCGCTACTACAGTCATGTTAGTAGGCTTTGTCAGCGCAGGTCTTATGAGTCTTAACCAGACCATGGGTGTTATCTTAGGCGCGGATATAGGGACAACCTTTACTGTTCAGATACTCTCTTTCAGGGTATATGACATCGCCATTCTCTTCATAGCCTTCGGCGTTGCAATAATGTTTCTTGGGAAAAGGGCTGTAATCCGGGATATTGGCGAAGGGATACTCGGTTTTTCATTCATATTCTTCTCTATAAAGATTATGTCAGACAGCATGATGCCGCTGAAAGAGAGCGTTATTTTTAAGGCTGTGCTGCTGTCTGTTGGGGAGAATCCCATTACAGGGATATTGATTGCCGCTGTCCTCACAGCAATTGTCCAGAGCAGTGCGGCGGTAATTGGAATGACGCTTGCGTTGTCACTTCAGAATCTGATGACGCTTGATGTGGCCATCCCCATAATATTTGGCGCAAATATAGGTACTTGCGCAGCTGCTGTTATTTCAAGCATTGGCGCTAACGTTGAGGCGCGGCAGGTCGCTGCCGCCCATACATTATTCAAGATACTTGGTGTTGTTATATTCTTTCCTTTTACCGGTTATTTTAAAGAGCTCATAGAGTATTCTGCCTCAGACATACCAAGACAAATAGCCAATGCCCATACCCTGTTTAATATTGCAATAGGAGTGATATTTATCCCGCTTACGGATCCGATTGCAAATCTCATACGAAAAATCATACCTGAACGTAAAGATGATAGATTTGCGCCCAAATATCTGGATCCGCATGTATTAAGCACCCCGGCTCTTGCACTGGGACAGGCTGCGCGTGAGGCACTCAGGATGGCTGAGATAGTCCAGTGGATGCTTAATGAGAGCATAACGGTCTTCAGGACTAATGACAGAGACCTCCTGAGCAGGATTGAGCAGAGGGACGATGAAGTTGATATGCTTGACAGGGAGATAAGGCTTTATCTCACAAAGCTTGCCCAGTCTTCACTCTCGCCGTCTCAGTCTAAAAGGGAATTCGGGTTAATAGCGATAACCGGTAATATGGAGAATATTGGTGATATTATTGACAAGAACCTTATGGAGCTTGCGAAGAAGAAGATTAACCACGGTGTCTCATTCTCAGAGGAGGGGATGAATGAGATAACAGAATTTCACAAGAAGGTAGTTGAGAATCTCGACATAGCAATTTCTTCCTTTATGAGCAGGGATAAAGACCTCGCACATAAGGTGGTACGTCACAATGCAAGGATGGGCGAGATTGAAAGGGATTTGAGGCAGGCCCATATCAACAGGCTCCACATGGGGCTTCAGGAGTCCATAGATACGAGTGCTATACACCTGGATGTATTGAGCAATCTCATAAGAATTAATTCACATATTACCAATATTGCCTATCCGACGCTGGAAGAAAACGGTGGTTAGCCCTTTGCTTTCCATTGCAGTAATCTTTTAGTATAATACATATTGCTGTTACTGAGGGTCAGATTTTAATGCGCCCTCACTGCATGTACATCACTTCTGACTCTTGTCACCCTGAGATGCAGACCTATAACGCAAGTCATAAAAGGAAAGGAGGTGATTGAGATGACATCAACCAGGATAGTTGTCGCAGTGTTGCTGTCTCTTCTTTTGACTGCCCCTGCCTTTGCCAATGAAATGGGCGGGATGATGCAGCATGAGATGATGAGCGGAGAAGTGACCGAGTCGCACCAAATGATGCATGACATGATGGGCATGATGAAGGAGATGATGGGAATGCTGAAGGACTTTTCACACAATCCTTCAGCTGTTCAAAAAAAGAGGCTGGGCGAGATGATGGATAAGCTGGATGAGATGATGAAGGGCATGGACGATGGAAAGGGCATGAAACAGATGAAGTAAGTTATAGTTTGCATAACTCGAAGAAATTGTCATTAGTGCCTCCTGAGACAATCTTTTTCAGGAGGCATATCCTTATACCCCCGGTGTTTCCCTCCTGGCAGTTTCTCGGAAACAGGACCGGCCTATGGTGGTTTGGTTCTTGACAATTAACTAAAAGTTTTTTAAAATCATTAAGTTTAATATATATAAATTTATAATGGGGTAGTATGTTTGATAATCTTACAACTAAGTTAGACGCTATACTGAAGAAGTTTAAGGGTAAAGGAGTTTTAACTGAGCAGGATATTTCGGAAGGGCTCAGAGAGGTAAGGTTAGCCCTCCTTGAAGCGGATGTAAACTTTAAGGTAGTAAAGGAATTTGTTGACCGTATTAAAGAGAGGGCGATGGGCCATGATGTTATGGAGAGCCTGACCCCTGGTCAGCAAGTGGTAAAGATTGTTTACGAGGAGCTTTGCTCAATTATGGGGGAGCCCAGCGACGGTATTCACCTCGCACCTAACCCTCCAACGGTTATTATGTTATCAGGGCTGCAGGGCTCCGGTAAGACCACTACCGCAGGCAAGCTTGCCTCGATGTTTAAAAAGAAGGGCCGAAAGGTGCTTTTGGTAGCGGCGGATATAAGAAGGCCGGCAGCTGTCAAGCAGTTGTGCGTATTGGGTGAGGGCCTTAAAGTGCAGGTGTATACACCTGAAGGTGGAAAAGATGCTTTAGCTGTGTGCCGTGATGGGGTTGAGCATGCAAAGATGTATGGTCATGACGTAGTAATACTGGATACTGCAGGCCGTCTGCATATTGATGACGAGTTGATGGAAGAGCTCGTAATGATAAAGGAAAGTGTCAGACCGTTGGAATTGCTTCTTGTTGTTGATGCAATGACTGGTCAGGACGCAGTCAATATAGCTACACATTTCGACAAGTCTCTCAACATAACCGGTATAATATTAACAAAGATGGATGGTGACGCAAGGGGGGGCGCGGTCTTATCAATCAGGCATGTTACAGGTAAACCTGTCAGGCTGATAGGTATGGGTGAAAAGCTTGATCAGCTCGAACCGTTTCAGCCGGATAGGATAGCTTCCAGGATACTGGGGATGGGTGATGTGCTCTCTCTTATAGAAAAGGCCCAAAGTGCATACTCACTTGAGGAGGTATCAAACTTAAAGAATAAGTTGAAGGGTGATGGTTTTACCCTTGAAGATTTCAGGGCTCAGATGAGGCAATTAAGAAAGTTAGGCTCTCTTACAGACCTTATTCAGATGATTCCAGGAGGCAAAAAAATGCTTCAGGCTGCCGGAGGTGAGATTCCGGATGACAGTCTCAAGAGGGTAGAGGCCATAATAAATTCCATGACAATGCGGGAGAGGGTAGATCATACTATCATTAATGGGAGCAGGCGCAAGAGGATTGCGAAAGGTAGTGGTACGAAAGTAGAGGAGATAAACAGACTGCTAAAGCAATTTGTCGAGGCCAGAAAAATGATGAAAGGTCTTTCAGGGGCAAAGGGTAAATTGTCAATGCTGAACCAGGCCAGAAGGCTGTTTTCATGAGTTTTGATATAAACAAAGCAGTACTTGCAAATATTTTTGCTCACTCATCTGACTGCATATTTATCCTTGATAAAGAATGGAAGATTGTTGACATGAATCAGGTGGCTGAAGCTGTTTCCGGATGGCGTAAGTCTGAAGTAGTGTCAATGCATCTATGCACTGAATTATTTATTTGTTATGACAAGGACGGATCGCAGCTCTGCGATGGTGCGTGCCCAAAAGTGGGTGTTGTTGATTCTCATAAGAGTATTGATATGCTCGATATAAAGATTTCGGACCGATCCGGACAGCCTTTTATACTGCCGGGTCTGGCTGTACATGTGGGTTATAATGAGGAATCATATGCAGCCATCCTTATAAAAAATGAGATAGACAGTCAGCTACTTGAAGAGCGGTTATTGTCTCTGGAGCGGCTTGACCCCCTTACTCAACTTTATCACAGGCAGTATTTTGAAGACCTGTATAATATTGAGGCAAGAAGGCTTCAGAGACATGGAGGCACCATTGCGCTCCTTATGCTTGATGTTGAAGGGCTTAGAGAATTAAACATCAGGTACGGTCACAGGATTGGCGACGATATACTAAGGGGGATTGGGAAGGTAATTAAGATGACCGTAAGGGAGGTAGATATAGCAAGTCGTTACGGAAATGATGAGTATGTAATACTTCTTTATGGTGTTGATGAGGCTAAGGGGCAGGCATTTGTCCATAGACTCAGAGAAAATATTTTGAAATGGAATCAGACTGAAAACATCCCATGTCAGGTTAAATTAAATATGTGCTTCTTGATTGAAGACAGAGAATTTCAGTCGTTACTTGAGAAAATAAAGAATATTATAGACGAACGTAAGGGAGTTCCATTATAATACAGAGTTCAGAAATCAGAATAAGATATTAATTAAGGAGGTGATGTAGTGGCTACAACGATTAGACTAACGAGAATGGGGAGAAGAAAAAGCCCTTGTTATAGGGTGGTAGTGGCAAACTCCCGCATGCCGAGAGACGGAAGGTTTCTTGAAGTCCTTGGTATGTATGATCCGCTTAAGGCTGAGTCTGTGGTGAGTATAAAGGAAGACAGGGCGATATACTGGCTTAGTAAAGGCGCTACGGTTTCGGACACAGTAAGACAGATTTTCAAGAAAAGCGGGATCATGAAGAAGTTTGATGATATAAAAAAAATTCCGGCAGCATAACTACTGTTTTCAGATTCTTATAAGTTTCAGCAGGAAACGGAGGTGGTTGTGATGAAAGAGCTGATCGAACTCATAGCTAAGGCGCTGGTTGACAGTCCATCTGAAGTCGTTGTTGCAGAGGTTGAGGGGGAGAAGACAACTATATTTGAACTTAGGGTAGCCCGGGAAGACCTCGGTAAGGTCATCGGAAAGCATGGAAGGACTGCAGGGGCCATACGGACCATCCTTAGCGCAGCGGGTACAAAGCTTGGAAAAAGGTGGGAACTGTCAATACTGGAATAGACCCTGGAACTGATAAGGATTTCGTATCTGTTGCCTATATAGTCAGGCCTCATGGTTTGAAGGGTGAAGTTAAGGTAGTTCAACTCTCAAATGACCCGGAAAGGATATACTCACTCCGCGATATCTTTATTATTCGGAAAAATGGAGAAAAGCGGAAGTCTGTTATAAAGAAGGTTAGGCCTGTAAAGAGTGGATTTGCGGTATCACTGGAAGACATAACGACAGTTACGGATGCACAACAGATAGTTGGAAGTTATATAGCTGTTCCTCAGGACGATGTGCCGGTTCTTGGTAAGGACTCATGGTATCATTTTGAGATAATAGGTATGGAGGTATTTACTACAGAAGGAATGTACCTTGGAATGGTAGAAGACATAATCTCAACGGGTAGCAACGATGTCTATATTCTACGGGATAAGGATCGTGAATATTTAATACCTGCTATCCGTGATGTAATTAAGGATGTTGATGTAAAGGGGCGGCGAATGGTTATTGCCCTGATGGATGGATTAATATAATTTCAAATTAATCAAAATGAAATATCAAATTTAAAATCTCTGATGAGATGTCACATACTTACACTCTTTCCTGGAATGGTAACTCCAGTCCTTGATGAAAGCATTCTGAAAAGGGCACAGGCCAAGGGATTGTTAAATGTCAGGGTCATAAATATCAGGGATTTTACATTTGATAAACATCGTTCTGCTGATGATTATCCATACGGGGGAGGCGCCGGGATGGTTTTAAAGGCTGAACCTGTACTTAAGGCAGTGGATTTCATCAAAGAGGAGGACGAGGAGGACCTGCGTATACTCCTGATGTCTCCTCAGGGAAAGCGGTACAATCAGGGTATGGCATCAGAGTTAAGCAGGGAAGAGCGAAGGATTGTTTTTATATGTGGACATTATGAGGGGATAGATGAGCGTGTAAAAACATATTTGTCGCCTGAAGAGGTTTCAATTGGTGATTATGTGCTGACCGGTGGTGAGCTGGCAGCTCTGGTTATTATAGATTCTGTGGTGAGGTTAATACCTGGCGTGCTTGGTGACAGCGCCTCTGTGGAAGATGAGTCCTTTAATCAGCTTCTTGACTATCCACATTACACGAGACCGGCACAGTTGAGAGAAATGGATGTTCCTTCAATTCTCATATCCGGTAATCACGAAGTGATAAGACAATGGAGACGGCGGCAGGCGGTCGCCAATACTCTGATCAAACGTCCGGATATACTTGAGGGGGCGGTATTGTCAGATGAAGACATGAACATACTTAAAGAAATAAAGGAGGAGTCTGAGAAATGAATATTATTGAACGTATCGAAAAACAGCAGATTCAGAAAAGTATAGCGCCATTTAATATTGGTGATACAGTACAGGTACACGTCAAGGTTATAGAGGGTGACAGGGAGCGTACACAGATATTTGAGGGTCATATAATTGCAAGACGCGGTCGAAACAACAGAGAAACTATTACCGTCAGGAAGGTTTCATACGGTGTCGGAGTTGAACGCGTATTTCCAGTCTACTCCCCATATGTTCAGGATATTAAAATCCTGAAGAGCGGCAAGGTGCGCAGGGCAAAGCTATACTATATCAGAAAGAAAAAGGGGCGTGCCATGCGTATTACAGAAAAGGATACTATGACACGAGGTGCTGCAGCAGATCGTAAAAAGGCAGTCATTGCTGAGGAATAGTAACGGTGCCACCGTTACCGGACCTTTCATTTGAGATTGATGTATACGGGCAGGGTTTTACCCATATCGCAGGAATTGATGAGGCCGGAAGAGGATGTCTTGCCGGTCCTGTTGTGGCCTCCGCAGTCATATTCCAAGCAGGATATATAATTGATGGAGTAAATGATTCAAAGAAACTTTCTCATGTTAGAAGGAATTATCTATTTGATTTAATAAGAGCAAACGCCATCAGTATTGGGGTTGGGATAGTAGATAACATAGAGATTGACAAAATAAATATTTATAACGCAACTATAAATGCCATGAAAATGGCAGTGGAAGATCTTGTTATACATCCTGATTATCTACTTATAGACGCAGTACCAGTTAAAACCCTGCCAATACCTCAATTGTCCATAATTAAAGGGGACGCTTTAAGCTTTACTATTGCCTCAGCATCTATAATTGCAAAGGTCACAAGAGACAGACTTATGTGCCGGCACCATATATCATTTCCTGATTATAATTTCAGCGCTCATAAGGGTTATGGTACGAGAGAACATATTTCACGGCTGAGACAGTTTGGGCCATGTACTTTACACAGAAAGAGTTTTCTAAAAAAGATAATGAAGAGTGATCATTTATAATCCTCAGGCAGTGGGTAATGCCTGATCTCTGAACATGGTCAGGGCCCAGGTCCTTCAAATCCTCTGAATACAGGCCTGAGATATTTGATAGAGACAGAGTGGGTGCTGAAGAAGATGCGTCGCTTAAATAACAGGACAAAGGGCAGGCAGGGAGAGGAAAGGGCAGAAGAGTACCTTAAAACAAAAGGGTATAATATCATAGAAAGAAATTATTCGAATCGTTTTGGCGAAATAGACATTATAGCCCGGGATGGAAGTACCCTTGTTTTTATTGAGGTAAAGACAAGAAACAGCAGCTTGTATGGTTTTCCTGCAGATGCTGTAGATGCAAAAAAACAATCCCGTATCGGGAGGGTAGCATTATCTTATATCTCTGATAAGAAATTCACAAATCACCCTTGTCGTTTTGACGTATTGTCTATCCACGAAGACAGGATTGAGTTGTTTATGGATGCTTTTGACCTTCCGGATGATAGATTATGGTAACGGGAATAAACAGCGACGTCGAATACAGCGGGAAGGTATATCACATTCAGACGGAAGATGGAGGTATTAATAATCCTATTATACTGACCAGGATATTCAGTTCTGGTAAACTTGTAACTACCAGAAAGACAAGTTATGTCTACTTACTGGAAATGGATGATTTTAAAACTGTAGTGGAGAATTTAATGAATGAACAGCACAATGAAATGATTCAGGAAGTACATAACGGTAAGGTGGTATATTGATAAAGTTTAACAACATTTCAAAATATTATAATGGCAATCCTGTGTTAAAAGATTTTTCAGCCACTATTGAAAAGGGGGAGTTTGTATTTATTTGCGGTCCTACAGGTTCAGGTAAGAGCACATTACTGAAATTGCTCATGTGTATTGAGAAGGCTGATATTGGTGAAGTAATGTTTCAGGATGAAGACCTTTCTGTTATCAGAGAGTCTCGAATACCATATATAAGAAGAAAAATAGGATTAATATTCCAGGATGGAAGGCTCCTTTATAATAAGAATGTATTTGACAATATAGCCCTGGTACTGAAGATTTGCGGCCTTCATAAAAAGGAGATAGCATACAGGGTCAGTGAAGCGCTGAGATTAGTTGGCGTAAGCGATAAGATATATTCTTTTCCATCCACTCTCTCCGGAGGTGAACTGCAGAAGGTGGCTGCAGCGAGGGCAGTGGCAAACGATCCGATATTATTACTGGCTGATGAACCGGCAGGCAACCTGGATGAAGATAATGCTATTGAGATATACAATATTTTCAGTAAAATTAATCGTACAGGTACAACGGTAATTGCAGCAACACATAATTGCGAGATGGCCAGAAAGATGGGGAAAAGGATAATAACATTACCAGAATAACATGGAATGATTCAGTTTATGATTTTGTATAGTTTAAAAGAAGCTGTCAGTCAGATCAGATGTAACAAATACACTACTTTTTCCGCAGTAGGTATAATATCAATAATCCTGCTTGTTTTTGGATTATTCCTCCTGTCCCTGCATAATCTGAACATATTTACTGAAGTGATGAAGAGTGATATGGAAGTCATTGCATTTTCTTCAGGGCACGCATCTGATCAAACGCTTCAAGAGATCAAATCAGAGATCGAGGCTATGAAAGAAACAGAGGCTGTTGTCTTCATTTCAAAAGAAGATGCTATGGTAAAGTTTGCCAGGGAAATGAATAGTTTTCAGGGAGTAATAAAAGGCTTAACAGAGAATCCACTGCCTGATGCATTCAGGATAAAGATTGTCCCTGATGCCAGAACTCCTGATGATATGCGTAATCTGGCAGAGAAATTGTCGCATATGGAAGGTATCGAAGACGTTGAATACGGAAAAGAGTGGGTAGAGAGGCTTAATGCACTTTTGACAGCATTAAAAGTTTTGAGCCTTATTGTTGGAAGCGTAATGTTTTTATTGGTACTGTTTATAGTATCAAACGCAATAAAGCTTACTTTCCTCATGCGGAGGGATGAAATAGAGATAATGAAACTTGCCGGTGCAACCAGACTTTTTATAAGGATTCCATATATCCTGGAAGGCGGGATATTAGGGTTGATAAGCGCCAGCGCTTCAGTTGTCATGCTTTACGTGATCCATAATCTGATTATTTATAAAATACCGTCATCTGTATATTTATGGTTGGGTGGAATTGAGTTCAGTTTTATTTCATTGAAGGGTTTGATCGCAATTATTGTTACAGGCATTATTGCAGGTTGTTTCGGTAGTTGGACCTCCGTAGGAAGACTCACCGGGATAGCTTTATTTCTAATTTTATGTTTAAATATTACAAATGTGCCTGTTGTTGAGAGCAGGGACTTACAATCAACGGAAAAGGAGATCAGACAGAGCCAGCAGGAGTTATCTGATGTTGATAAGAAGATAAAGGAGAAGAAGAAGGCGACCCGGAAGGTGGCAGCGGAAGAGAAAAAAGTCAAGAGAAAACTCGGAGTAAAAGAAAAGGACCTTGGGAGCAAGAAAAAGGAGCTATATAAGGTCAGTAAGGATATCGCTCAGAAAAAAAAGGAGATAAAGACTGTCCATCAAACTGTTGAGTCATTATCATCTGAGCTGGATTCAAAAAAGATGGAATTATCCGGTTTTATTAAAGAGATATATAAGTCGAATATGTGGAGATACAGCGGTTCAGCCGAGATACTTCTCTCATCTACTGATTATAATGACTATAAGGTAAAGTTGAAATATCAGGACATGCTGTTAGGTGAGGCAGACCATATGATGAGCAGCCTGAGCGAAGATATCAGAGATTTAAACAATAATTTGCTGTCTTTAAACAAGCGGCAACAAACCCTTTTGGTTGAAAGGGGTAATATTGCTGAAGACAAGGTGATTATTGAACGGGATATCAGGCAAAATCGTCAGCAGCTTGTCAGCATTCAGAGGAAAAAGGCCGATTATGAAGAGGAGATAAAGAGACTCACTTCTGCCTCTGCGGCACTGAAAAAGCTGATTGCATCCTATGAAAAGGATCGCAGCAAGGACCTCCCTGCAGCCGGAACCGGTTTTGGTAAGAATAAGGGTCTGTTGACATGGCCTCTTGAAGGTGACGTTGTATCAGAATTCGGACGGCAGAAACACCCGGAGTTTGATGCGTACGTTTTCAAAAAGGGAATTGAGATAGCTGCCAGGGGATCAAAAGATATCAGGGCAGCATTTGACGGGGTTGTGGCTTATGCAGATTGGCTTCAGGGTTATGGGCTTACTCTTATTATTGATCATGGAAACAGCTATTACTCAATTTATGGTCACGCGTCAAGGATAAAGGTTTCAAGGGGTGGAAAAATCAGGAAAGGTCAGGTTGTTGCGGTTGCCGGAAAAGGTAATGTTGCAGAAAGGGATGGAATATATTTTGAGCTCAGGCATCTGGGAGAGGTGGTAGACCCCATTGCATGGCTTTCAAAAGGTTCAGGAGGATAACTGGTATGTCTAACAAAAAACAAAGGGTGAAAACAGGGGTTGTAGTAATAGTGCTTCTTCTCCTGGCTGGTGTATGGGTTACATTCGGCAAGGGAATGGGTAATCCAGTATTTGGCGGTGAGAGCTATGAGAATCTGAGGGTCTTTGCAGAGGCGCTCTCTCTTGTCGAAAAAAATTATGTTGATGAGATCACCACTAAGGATCTTGTCTATGGGGCAATAAAGGGTATGTTGTCAGAGCTGGATCCGCACACAAACTTCATGCCGCCGCAGAGTTACAAGGAGATGCAGGTTGATACCAAGGGCGAATTCGGGGGACTGGGTATACAGATCAGTATGAAGGATAAAAAGCTTGTAGTAATCGCCCCGATAGAAGACACTCCAGCGTGGAATGCGGGTATAAAGGCAGGAGATCATATATTTAAGATAGACGGCTCGCCGACAAAAGACCTTGAATTGGAAGGTGCGGTCAATAAAATGCGGGGGCCAAAGGATACCAAGGTTAACCTGACTATAATCAGGGAAGGCGAGAAAGAACCGCTTGAGTTCACAATTATAAGAGATATTATAAAAATTAAGAGTATTAAACACAAGTTGATAGAGGGAAATATTGGTTATGTACGTATTACTCAATTCCAGGAGAGGACAGGTGAAGATCTCAGAAAAGCTCTCGATGATCTGGAAAAACAGAATATAAAATCCCTTATCATTGATATGAGAAACAACCCGGGGGGATTGCTGAAGGTTGCAATCCAGGTTTCAGAGTTATTTCTTAAAGAAGGCAAACTAGTTGTGTCTGTAAAGGGCCGGAACGATGAGAAGGAGGAGTATCTGGCATCTGAGAGAAATGCACATGAGAATTATCCTATAGTTGTTCTTGTTAATGAAGGGAGCGCAAGTGCGTCTGAGATTGTAGCCGGGGCGCTTCAGGATTGGGAGAGGGCAGTTGTACTTGGAACACAGACATTCGGTAAGGGTTCGGTTCAGACGGTATTTACACTCAGTGACGGTTCAGGTATGAGGCTTACGACTGCAAAGTACTACACGCCTAAAGGCACATCAATACAGAATACCGGAATAACTCCGGACATTGTAGTCAAGCCTACTTCAGACAAGGAGGCTATGGAGAGAAAGTTTATCAGGGAAAAAGACCTGAAGAAGCACCTGAAGAATGACACAATTGACGAAGAGGAAGAAAAGGCTGTTGAGCCTGTTGGGAAGGATAAGGGGGATGGTGATAAGGTGACGGAGCCTGTGGATACAGAAGGTGCTGTGGAAAAACAGGATGTGCAGCTGCAAAGGGCAGTTGATTTATTAAAAGGGTGGAATATATTCAAGGGCATAATGCCTTCACAGAAACAATCAAAGACCGACCAGTAAGGGATGATGGACAACGAAAGGTTGAGAAATGAAAGGAGACTACTCTTATGGGAAACGTAAGTGCGGTAACAAAAGACACATGGGAAGCAGAGGTATTACAGGCAAAAGGCCTGGTCGTCGTGGATTTCTGGGCAGTATGGTGTGGTCCCTGCAGAATGGTCTCACCTATAGTAGACGAGCTGGCAAAGGATTATGAAGGAAAGGCTAAGATAGTTAAATTGAATACCGATGAAAATCCGGAGATAGCCAGCCGCTATCAGATTATGGGTATTCCTACAATTATGTTTTTTAAGGACGGTCAGGGTGTTGATAAACTGGTAGGGGCTCTTTCTAAAACACAATATAAGGAAAAGATAGAATCACTGCTGGCTGCCTGATTAAATTCCTGAGACCAAATGCTGAGGGCGTTGAGGATCAAAGACCTTGCCATTATTGATGAACTTGATCTTGAGTTCACTATGGGCTTTACCGTATTTTCAGGTGAAACCGGGGCTGGCAAGTCAATTATTGTAGACGCACTGGATTTGATTACAGGTGGAAGAGGTTCATCTGATATAGTGCGTGATGGTTGTGATGAAACTGTCATTGAGGGAATTTTCGATAGTATAAATAAAGACCTTCATAAGGAGAAGTTACGTAAGTATGGGATAGATGATAATGGCAATGAACTGCTTGTAAAACGCAGCATAAGCAGGAGTGGAAGAAACAGGTTATTTATAAATGGAAGCCTCTCCACCTTGTCGGTACTTAACGATGTATGCAGTGAGCTTATTGACATTCATGGCCAGCATGAACATCAGACACTGCTTAGAAAAGAGTCGCACAGCGGCTATCTGGACGCCTTTGGCAAGCTGACTGATCTCAGGATGAGGGTTGCTGACAGGTATGCGGTCCTTAATGATCTTCAGAAACACCTCAATAAGCTGACAGAAGAGATTAACCTGAAAAAGGAAAGAGAAGAGCTTATAAGATTTCAACTGTCCGAGATAAAAGGCGCTTCACTTAAACCAGGTGAAGACGTTGAGCTCGAAGGTGAACAGGTAATTCTAAGCAATTCGCAAAATCTTTCTTCATTAAGTCATGATGCATACGGCATTCTCTATGAAAACGATGATTCAGCGATTACCTTGATGCGTAAGGCAGAGAATTTGTTATCGGAGATAGCAGGTATTGATCCATGCATGAATGAGGCAGCTGATATGGTCAGTAGCTCTAAGGTAAACATTAAAGAGGCTGCTGATATTATCAGGAGATTTATGGACAAGATCAGACATGATCCGGAGAGATTAGAGAGGGTAAATGAACGTATATATTTTATTGACAGGTTAAAGAAAAAATATGTCAGGACTATTGAGGACATTCTGCTGTTGCAGGAGACGCTGGAAAAAGATTTAACGAGCATAGGGTCACTGGATCACGATGTGACAGTTCTCATGAGAGAAATTGAAAAAGTACATAATGAAGTACGGACGCTTGCGGATGAACTATCGGAATTGAGGCGAAGCGCTGCCGTCAGATTTGAGAGTGATGTTATGAGTGAATTGTCAAATCTCTCTATGGACAAGATTAAATTTGTTGTAAAATTCGAGCCAGTGCCCTTATCGCAGGATGGAGTTGATGCAGTTGAATTTCTGATCGCAAATATGAATGAAGAGCCGAAGCAATTAACCAAGGTGGCGTCGGGTGGGGAGCTGTCAAGAATACTCCTGGCTATCAAGAGCAGGCTGAATTCTACGGATAGTGTGCCGACGCTGATATTTGATGAGGTTGATGCGGGAATTGGAGGCAGGGTCGCTGAAGAGGTCGGCAGAAGGCTTAAATCCTTGTCTAAGGATAATCAGCTGTTTTGTGTTACTCACCTTCCTCAAATTGCTGCTATGGCTGATAACCATTATCATGTTGAGAAGGTCTTCACTGGAGACAGAGTAGTAACAAGGGTAAGGCGGTTGGACAGGATGGAAAGGATCTACGAAATCAGCCGGATGCTGGGAGGAAGTGATCAGAATGAAACTGCATTCAAATATGCCGAGGAGATGCTGGATCGGGTTGAAAAAGGTAATGAGAAGGAAACGGCAAAATACAAGAGATGCTCGCAGCATTAAAAAAAGAGATCAGGCATCAGGTGTTGAAAAGGCGTGACAGTCTGTCCACTGAAGAGAGGATCAATCTCAGCCGTAATATCTGCAATAATCTTCTGCAGCTGAATGAATTTGAAAGGGCTAAAATAATCCACTTCTTTATGACAACAAAGAGCGAGGTCATTACTGAGGAGGCTGTCCGCAGGTCTTTGTTTCTTGGGAAGGATGTTGTGGTACCCGTTGTTGACAAGACGCACAGACGAATCATTCTTTCTAAGTTATCAGATTATGACAATGAACTGGGGATGAAGGACCATGGCATACATGAACCAAAAACTGAATTCATCAGGCATGTAAATTTGTGTGATGTAGACCTTATGGTTCTTCCCGGTGTTGCATTTGATAAATCAGGTCACAGGCTTGGTTATGGCGCCGGATACTACGATAGATTACTTGAAGATAGACATACAAGACCTTTTCTTGCGGCCCTTGCGTTTGAGCTTCAGATAGTTGATATGATTCCTGTTGAGGGGCATGATGTAAAGGTTGATATAATAGTTACAGAGGAGCGTGTAATTAGATGTTAGAATGGAAAAGGATTAGTCTATGACAGCAAAGATTATAGATGGTAAGGCCGTAGCAAAGCACTTCAGAGAGAATATCGCAAAAGAGGTTGAACACCTGAAACATGAGGGAATATACCCCGGGCTTGCAGTTGTCCTTGTTGGAAACAATCCTGCCTCTATGGTTTATGTAAGGAATAAAGGTGAGGCATGCCGAACAACAGGTATCCACTCGGAAGAACACAGGCTGCCGGAAGATACGTCAGAGTCTGAGTTAATAACGCTTATTAAGAAGCTCAATAATGACAGCCGGATTCACGGCATATTGGTTCAGCTTCCGCTGCCTGAACGAATTAATAAAGAAAAGATCCTGAAGGCCATTTCCCCTGAAAAGGATGTGGACGGTTTTCATGAAATAAATATGGGGAGGCTCATGTCGGGTCTTGATGGACTTGTGCCGTGCACACCGCTTGGCATTATTAAACTTCTTGATCATTACCATATTCCAGTTGAGGGGAAACACGCTGTTATTGTTGGAAGAAGCAATATTGTCGGCAAGCCTGTTGCCCTTATGCTTCTGCAGAGGAATGCAACTGTTACCATTTGTCATACCAGGACAAAAAATATGTCAGAGGTTTGCAGGCTTGCTGATATTTTGATAGCGGCAGCCGGACGTGTTCAAATGATCTCCGGTGATATGATCAAAGAAGGTGCAGTTGTTATTGATGTTGGGATTAACAGACTCGATAGTGGCAGGCTGGCCGGAGACGTGGATTTTGCAAGTGCATCCGAAAAGGCATCATGGATTACTCCGGTACCTGGCGGTGTAGGACCAATGACCATTGCCATGCTGCTTTATAACACGGTAAAGGCAGCTAAACATAGCTCCCGTCAGCATATAGTGGCTGATAAATAATGATAAGATACACCCTTGTGAAAGTTTGGGGTAATAGTGTGGGTGGGCATTAAATTTGAAAATTAGTAATCTCTTACAAAGTAAATCACCTGTCTTCTCCTTAGAGTTTTTCCCTCCTAAAAATCCGGATGGCGAGAGGAAACTTTATGATACTATCAGGAACCTGCGTCACTTAAATCCCGCATTTGTATCAGTCACCTACGGCGCAGGAGGAAGTACAAGGGAGAAGACTGTTGACCTTGTTATCAGGATTAAACATGAGTTGGGAATTGAGCCAATGGCGCACCTCACATGTGTTAACAGCTCTGAGACAGAGATTAACACCATATTGACAAGATTACAGGAAAGAGGAATTGATAACATCCTTGCCCTTCGCGGAGATATTCCCGGTCAGGAGGGGCACGATATTAGGAATGAGGCATTTCATCATGCAAATGAGCTCATTGGACATATCCGAAAGAATTACGATTTCTGCCTTGGTGCCGCAGCATTTCCTGAAGGTCATAAAGAAAGCATGACACTTCAGGAAGATACGAGTTGCATGAAGATGAAGGCGGAGGCCGGGGCAGATTTTTTTATAACTCAGCTTTTCTTTGATAATCAATACTACTTCAAGTTAATAGAACGCACACAGCAGGCAGGTCTGAATCTGCCGATAATACCCGGTATTATGCCCATCACGAGTATTGATCAGATTGAGCGATTCACATCTCTGTGCGGTGCAACGATACCGGATGATTTAATAACTCAGCTTGAGTCAGTAAAAGAAAATCCTGCTGCTGTAATGGACATAGGTGTCAGACATGCAGCAGATCAATGCAGGGATCTTCTAAAAAACGGAGTTCCCGGCATTCACTTCTACACTCTTAACCGCTCTCCGGCCACTATAGCTATCCTGAAAGAGTTACAGGGGTAATATACAGCTGTGAGTAAAAAGCAAAGTGAAAAATAAAGTTACAGTACCTGACATTATCAGCAGAAAAAATGGAGGCAGGAAGATCACCATGCTTACTGCCTACGATTTCTTATTTGCCCGGCTTATTGATGAGGCAGGGATTGATATAATCCTTGTCGGAGACTCACTTGGCACTGTGATTCAGGGCCATCCTACAACTTTACCGGTTACAATGGATGAAATGATATACCATACGGAGATCGTAAGCAGGGCTGTTGAGAATGCCCTTGTTGTCGGAGACATGCCTTTTATGTCATATCAGGTGTCCGTGCATGATGCAGTGAATAATGCCGGCAGATTTCTTAAAGAAGGATCGGCATCGGCGGTCAAGATTGAAGGAGGGTCTGCTGTTATAGATAAGATCAGGGCAATAATTGCATCAGGAATACCGGTTATGGGACATGTGGGTCTTCTGCCCCAGTCAATCCATCATATGGGCGGTTATAAGGTTCAGGGTAAAGATGATTCAGCTGCCGAGAGGATCCTCAGTGAGTCATTATTGCTCGAGGAGGCAGGGGTTTTTGCTGTAGTCCTTGAAGGCATCCCGGCAGGTCTTGCATCCAGGATATCTGACACACTTTCCATACCTGCTATTGGCATTGGAGCCGGAAGTCATTGTGACGGACAGGTGCTCGTCATACATGATCTTCTTGGTTTAACACCGCAGCCTGTCCCAAAATTTGTCAGGCAATATGCCGCAATGAGGGAGATCTGCGCAGATGCGGTTAGACGTTTTAAAGATGATGTCGAAAGTGCCAATTTCCCTTCTGAAATCGAAAGCTACTGAGAAGCTTACCCTGAAAATGCGTAACCATTTTGCGAGCTGCAATGCATGGTTCAGGTTGACGGACCATGAGTGGCATTGCTCACTGCAGTCTGCTGTGTTAAACTCTGCTCATGATATCACCTTCTATCATAGATCATTTACGGCGTGAGCTGGGAAATGACATAGTCAGGACTGACAAAGAACATATGATCTGCTACTCATATGATGCTACCAGGATTGAGAGACTTCCGGATGTTCTCCTGATGCCTGGAACAGATGCAGAAGTATCGTTGATCCTAAAAATAGCAAATAGTGAAAAGATTCCGGTTATACCAAGAGGCGCAGGAAGCGGATTTGCTGGAGGAGCTGTGCCTGTTCAGGGAGGAATAATCCTCTCATTGCAGCGAATGGACAAAATACTTGAGGTTAACAGAGACGATTTTTACATTGTTGCAGAACCAGGTGTTATTACAAGAAATATACAAAAGGCTGTTGAGGCAGAGGGACTGTTCTATCCACCTGACCCATCGAGCGTGAATTTCTGTACGATAGGTGGAAATATCTCAACATGCGCAGGTGGCGCCAGGGGTGTCAAGTATGGTACAACCAAGGACTATGTAATGGGACTTGAGGCAGTATTGCCGGCCGGAGATATTATTTTTACAGGAACAAGGGCGCCGCGTAGTGTAGCAGGATATGACCTCACAAGACTTCTCGTTGGCTCTGAAGGAACCCTCGGGGTTATTACCAAGGCCATCCTGAAGCTTATTCCCCTGCCGGAGAATACAATCACAGTTGCAGCAGTCTTTGGTTCAATCCATGATGCAATTTCTGCTATTGATCATATAATTTTATCAGGAATAAGGCCATCCGTGATCGAATTCATGGACAAGGCTTCAATGGGTGTTGTCAGGGACTTGCTTCCGGAATCGGTAAGGGAAAAAGGAGAGGCAATGGTGATTTCCGAAGTTGACGGCCCTGAAACGATTACGCAGGATGGTTTAATCAGGATTGGGGACATATGCAGGAAATCAGGAGCAGTAATAATATCAACAGCGACTAATAAACAGGACAGGGAAAAACTCTGGACGGCACGCAGGTCAGTTTCTCCGGCACTGTATAAAATTAACCCGACCAAGATTAATGAGGACATTGTGGTCCCGCGCAGTAAACTTACTGAATTGATGATTGAGATTGATCGGATTTCATCAACTTATAAAATACAAATTGTCTCCTTTGGCCATGCTGGAGACGGTAACCTTCACATCAATGTAATGACAGATGATAAAAATGCAGAGGAGTTTAAACGTGCCAGGAAGGCGATACGCGAGTTGTTTGACGTCACTTTACGCCTCAGCGGCAGTATCTCGGGCGAACATGGCATAGGGATGACAAAGGCCCCATTTCTTCCCATGGAAGTCGGCGATAAGGCAATAGACATTATGAAGGGGATAAAAAACACCTTCGATCCAAACAATATCCTTAACCCGGGAAAGTTATGGCCATAATATTGTATTCTATGGTAGAAACAGCGCCTGATTCTTAAATTGTCATGTACAATAATCCAATTCAAGCGATGATAGGAAAGAAGGTAAAGGTAATAGCCGATAATATTGCTTACTCAGGGCTGTTAATTGAGTTGTCCGACACTTCTCTGGAATTAAAGTGTGAGGTTCAGTGGATAACAATTCCAATAGATATTATAAGCTCTATTGAGGCAGATGAGTAGATTATTACTGTTTACTCCCCTTGAAGAATTCGACTGTGTTTGAGAGCCCTGTCTTAAGATCTACAGAAGGTTCCCACTCCATCGTCTTTTTAATCTTGTCATAACTCAGACAGCTCCTCATCTGCTCACCTTTTTTTGCAGGTCCATGCATCTCCCGCACATTACTCCCTGTAATTTCGACAAGCATCCTGAAGAGTTCATTAACAGTTGTCTCAATGCCGGTACCGACATTAAAAACATCATTTTCATTTTTTTCTATGGCACGCATTACTGCATCAACAACATCTTCAACATATACATAATCCCGAGTCTGCATGCCATTTCCGTTAATCAGAGGCTGGTCATTTTTAAGCATTTTTTTTGTGAATATGGCAACAACTCCTGCCTCACCGAACGGGTCCTGCCTTGGTCCGTAAACATTTGCAAATCTCAGCGCCACATATTTTAATCCATACATTATCTGATAAAAAAAGAGATAATGTTCACCTGTTAATTTACTAATGCCATAAGGGCTGACAGGACTTGCCTTGTGATCCTCTACAGTAGGGTAGGGGCCGCCCTCTCCGTATATAGCCCCGCCTGTTGACGAAAATATCACCTTCCTTGCGCCATGACGGACGGCGTACTCAAGGAGGTTGATCATGCCAATAATGTTAGTCTTTGCATCAAATGCAGGGTCAGCGACAGATCTCCTCACATCCATCTGAGCTGCCAGATGGCAGATTACCTCAGGTTTTTCCTTCTTGATTACCTTCTCAATCCTCGGGTTTTCTATATCGAGCTTAAAGAATTCCGCATTCTTATTTAAGTTCTCAGACTTGCCTGTTGACAGATTATCTAAAACAGACACCTGATGGCCTTCAGATAAAAGTCTGTCAACTATATGAGAACCAATGAACCCGGCTCCGCCTGTAACAAGTACGCGCATTTCAGCTCCTTCCTACGGAATAATAGTCAAAACCATTTTTCCTCATCCTATCAGGTTCATACACATTCCTTAGGTCTATAAAAACGGGATGCTTTAAAAGTCCTTTCAACTTCTCCAACTGGAGATTCCTGAACTGATTCCACTCTGTAGCAAGGATTATAGCGTCAGCATTATTTGCAACATCAAAGGCGTCATTGCAGTAAGTGACTTTATTGGCAAGCACAGCCTTTGCGTCATCCATAGCAGCAGGGTCATATACTCTGACGTTAGCGCCGATTTCAATGAGACCCTCGATAATATGAATTGCAGGAGATTCCCTGATATCATTTGTATTTGGTTTGAAAGCCAGTCCAAGTACTCCAACTGTTTTTCCACCCGCCCCTCTGAGGGCATGTTCTATCTTTGTTATCATATGGTTCTTCTGGGTAATGTTGACTTCAATTACGCTCCTCGCAATCTTAAAATCATATCCATGACTCTCACCAATCTGCATAAGAGCCCTGACATCCTTGGGGAAGCATGAGCCGCCAAATCCTGGTCCGGCATGCAGGAACTTGGGGCCTATCCTCTTGTCCAACCCCATAGCCTTAGCGACTATCTGAACATTGGCTCCGACCTTCTCGCACAGGTTAGCCATTTCATTTATGAATGAGATCTTGGCCGCTAGAAATACGTTCGATGCATACTTGATCATCTCTGCAGTCTCTATATCAGTCATAATAAATGGCGTCTCTATTATGTAGAGAGGCCGATACAGGTCTCTTACAATAGATGATGCCCTTTCACTGCCGGAGCCTATTACAATCCTGTCAGGCCTCATAAAATCCTCAACGGCAGACCCCTCGCGCAGGAATTCCGGGTTTGATACGATATCAAATTCACATTTGCCGTTTATTCTTTTAATGATATCTTTTATCCTCTCACCTGTCCCGACAGGCACGGTGCTCTTGGTAACTATTACTTTGTAACTTTGAAGATTCTCTGCGATAGCCTTTGCTACCGAGTCAACATATGATAGATCAGCTGAGCCATCCTCAAGAGACGGGGTCCCTACTGCAATAAGAATAACCTCGGATTTCCGGATAGTGTCCGCTATGTTTCCCGAAAACTGCAGCCTGCCTTCATTAATGTTTTTACGCATCAGTTCTTCAAGTCCGGGTTCATAAAAAGGGACTATGCCCTTTTGAAGGAGGTTTACCTTACTCTCATTCATGTCAACACATGTGACATTTAAACCGAACTCTGCGAAACATGTCCCCGTAACAAGACCAACATACCCAGCGCCGATTACGCCGATATTCATTGTTTACTCCCTCCTTTTTCTCTCCACAAAAACCATTTCACGAATCTCTCTACGCCTTCCTGAATATCCACGCAAGGGGCATATCCCAGTAAACTCCTGGCCTTATCAATATTCGCAAATGTGACAGGTACATCACCTGGTTGCTCCGGAAGCCATTCAATTATCGCCTTCTTCTGAAGGTTATTCTCTATCAATGTTATTAGTTCTGATAGTCTTATTGTCTTTGATTCTCCGAGATTTATAATCTCGTAGCTCATTTCTGTGTTAATGGATGCCCTTATCCCGGCAACTATGTCATCAATATAAGTGTAGTCCCGCCTTGATGTCCCATCACCATAAACAGGTATACTCTTCCCCTCGTAGATCAATTTTGTAAACTTATGAACGGCCATCTCCGGCCTCTGACGCGGTCCATAGACTGTAAAAAACCTCAGACAACTTACCGATATTCCATAAAGATGATGATATGTAAATGCTATGAGTTCTCCTGCCTTCTTAGTTGCAGCATAAGGTGAAACAGGGTTGTCCACATTGTCATCTTCACTGAAAGGAACCTTCTTATTCTCACCATAGACTGACGATGACGATGCAAATACGAATTTCTTTACATCAAATTGTCTTGCCATTTCCAGGAGATTTGTCGTACCCCGGACATTTACATCATAATACAAGAGCGGTTCTATTATTGATGGTCTTACCCCTGCCCTGGCAGCGATATGAACAATAACGTCAATCCTGTTGCTCACGAATATATCGGTAAGGAGTTTTAAATCCCTTATATCTCCCTCAATAAAAGTAAACTTTTTGCTGGCAAGAAGAGGTCTGAGGTTTTCCCTCTTTACCTGCGGGTCATAAAAAGTGTCAAGGTTGTCAAGGCAAATAATTCTTGCATTCTCCCTCAGGAGCTGTTCACTGAGGTGGGAACCAATGAAACCTGCAGCGCCGGTTATAAGGATATTGGCCATATTCATCTCTCCATTAATACCAGATATTCCCTGTTCCCCTTTTGTCCCAGGATAGGGGATGGGATAGTTCCTCTAATCCTGAACCCTGTTTCTTCTGCAAACCCGATAACATTATTTACGGTACTTTCAATTTTAGCTGTATCTCTTACAACCCCTCCCTTTCCAACCTCACCTTTACCCACCTCAAACTGTGGTTTGATTAATGCAATAATCAAAGAGGCAGGGGATAGATGCTCCTGCAAAGACGATAATATATTTCTGAGAGAAATAAATGAAACATCAATAGTAACTATATCTATAACATCTATAATGGTTTTCCAGTCAAGTCTCAATATGTGAGTCTTTTCAAGATTAGCAATCCTCGGATCTCCCCTGAGCTTCCAGTGCAATTGTCCATAACCGACATCAATAGCATAGACCTTTCTTACCCCATTCTGTAATAAACAGTCTGTAAAGCCGCCGGTTGATGCCCCGATATCCATGGCAGTCATACCATCTAATTGCAAATGAAAGTGCCTTACAGCCCCTTCCAGCTTAATTCCGCCCCTGCTTACATAAGGCATCTGATATTTTATATTAATCTCAGCGCCTTCACTACACAAAGCTCCTGCCTTGTCAATCAGGCTGCCGTCAACAAATACATTACCGGAAAGGATTATCCCCAGGGCCTTTTGTCTTGATTCTGCAAGTCCGCGGTTAACGAGGAGGAGATCGAGCCGCAGACGCTTTTCCTTCACACCTTTCCCCATTTTAGTAATCGGGGAGCGAAAAAGGAGACAGTACGTGCGATACCATCTGAATCAAGTCCATACAGCTTGTGCAACTCCTTAATAGTGCCATGCTCGATAAATTTATCGGGTAGTCCTATCCTCTTGACATGGACATCAGCGGCCCCATGTTTCTCGAGTGCCTCAAGTATCGCGCTTCCAAACCCTCCCGCCAGTGCGCCGTCTTCTACTGTGACTATGTAGCCGCATTTGCCTGCCAGCTCTAATATCATCTCTTCGTCTACAGGTTTTGCAAATCTGGCATTAGCAACTGCAGCATCAATACCGCTCCTCTTTAGAATTGCTGCTGCCTCGATTGCAGGATATACCATATTGCCGATGGCTATTATGGCCACATCATTTCCATCTAAAATGATCTCGCCTTTTCCTATTTCCAACGGCATAAAATCCGGTTGCAGCTCCACCCCTATACCAGTACCCCGCGGATAACGGACAGCGGAAGGACCGTTATAATTTACGGCTGCAGACAGCATATGCTGTAATTCATCTTCATCCCTGGGAGCCATTATTACAATATTGGGTATATGCCTCAGGTAATTAATATCGAATGTTCCGTGATGTGTCGGACCGTCTTCTCCAACTACACCGGCCCTGTCAATCGCAAAAGTTACTGGTAGATTTTGTAGACACACGTCATGAACTATCTGATCATATGAACGTTGAAGGAATGTAGAGTAGATTGCAACAACCGGATGAAAGCCTCCGGTTGCCAGTCCTGCCGCGAATGTTACTCCATGTTGTTCTGCTATAGCGACGTCGTAAAACCTCTCTGGAAATCTATCAGCAAAAGAGTTCAAACCAGTTCCTTCAGGCATGGCCGCTGTGATCGCAACTATTTTATCATCTCTTTCAGCAAGCCTTATCAAAGACTGACTGAATACTTTTGTATAAGTCGGGATAACAGACTTCTTAAACGGTATGCCGGTCTCAATATCAAAAGGCGGAATACCATGAAATGCGGCAGGGTCTCTCTCTGCCGGAGGATAGCCCTTACCTTTTTTTGTAACAACATGCACAAGTACAGGACCATTTAATCTCTTTATATTTTCGAGGGTAGGTAATAGATGATCAAAGGTATGACCATCTATAGGACCTATGTATCTGAATCCAAGTTCCTCGAATAACGTCCCTGGACCTACTAAACCTTTGACAGACTCTTCAGCCTTTTTGGCAACCTTCAGCATGGGTTCTCCAATGCGGGGTATATTCTTTATGAAAAATTCTGTCTCCTGTTTGACCTTTGTGTATAACGATCCGGTAATGATCTTGCTT
Organism: Nitrospirota bacterium; assembly: GCA_020846775.1. Classification (NCBI taxonomy): domain Bacteria; kingdom Pseudomonadati; phylum Nitrospirota; species Nitrospirota bacterium. The sequence goes on along the minus strand of JADLDG010000023.1, from coordinate 140,172 downwards.
AAATAAGATGAGATAGCCCCGACATTCTTTGATATAGACATTTCATTGTCATTTAGAATTACTATAATATCTTTTTTTAAGTCCCCTGTATGGTTTAAACCCTCAAAGACCATCCCGGCGGTCATGGAGCCGTCACCTATTACTGCTATTACCTTGTTGAGTTTACCAAATTTGTCTCTTGCCTCAACCATTCCCAGCGCAGCAGAAACAGATGTCCCTGAGTGTCCCACATTAAAAGAATCATGAATGCTTTCATCTATCTTTGGGAAACCGCTAATACCTCCATAATGTCTAAGGGTATTGAACTCATTCCTGCGCCCCGTAAGGATCTTATGTACATAAGCCTGATGACCCACATCCCAAATAATCATATCGTCAGGGGAGTCATATAAATAGTGAAGGGCGATAGTTAATTCAACAACACCGAGGTTTGAGGCTAGATGACCCCCGGTACGGGAAACCACATCGAGCAAAAATACTCGTATCTCTTCAGCAAGCACAGGCAGGTCTTCCCTGGGAATCTTTTTCAAGTCCTGAGGACTGTTGATCGTGTCTAAATATTTCATACTAAAATCCCTTACAAAATCCTCTTAACTCTTCCTGTCTATTGCATATGCGGCAATCAGCCTGAGAGGATCGGCCTTATCATCAAAGCTGTCCAGTGCAGTTATTGCCTCACTCACAAGCTGCCCGGCTAAATTCTTTGCCTGCTCTAACCCAAGCAGCGCCGGATATGTATTCTTTCTCTGGTTTGCATCCTTACCGATTGACTTTCCGACATCTTCAACTTTGCCTTCCACATCCAGGATATCATCAGCTATCTGAAAGGCGAGACCCGTTTTTTTGCCATAATCTGTGAGCGCCTGCAACTGTAATTCAGACGCCCCTCCGGAAATTCCCCCTGTCCGGATCGCAGCCAGTATAAGGGCGCCAGTCTTCCTGTTATGCAGTTTTTCAACTGACACAATGTCAATTTTTTTACCTTCGTTTTCAATATCCAATTGCTGACCGCCAACCATGCCGTCAGGTCCTGCAGCAACGGCAATCTCACGGATTATCTTCAGGCGTCTTTCCAAATAAGCTTGATTTTTAAAGCTCTTTGTGTCAGATAAAATACCAAATGCCATCGTCAGTAAACCGTCACCTGCCAGTATTGCCGTTGCCTCACCAAAAACTTTGTGGTTTGCAGGTTTACCTCTGCGGAGGTCATCATTGTCCATGGATGGCAGGTCATCGTGGATTAGGGAATATGTATGAATCATCTCTATTGCAATTGCAGCCGGTATAACATCATCTATAGTGCCGCCCACCGCCTCGCATGAGGCAATTGCGAGAATTGGCCTTATACGCTTACCCCCGGCTGACAGGCTGTAGTGCATAGATTCATATAAAGTTGCGGGTATGTCTTCACTGATACCATCAAGCATCATGAGGTATCTGTCTATTGTATCCTTATTATGCAGGAGGTATGCGCTAAGGATGGAATTAGCCTTCGTTTTCACTATTATCATTGATAGTAGATTCAGCAGCAAAGGGTTTTAAGACTGCCTTTTCCCTGTTTTTCACTAATATTTCAACCTTCTTTTCTGCCTCATCCAATTTGGCCATACATGTCTTTGAGAGTTTGATCCCCTCTTCAAAAACTTTCAATGAATCTTCCAGAGGCATATCCCCCTTTTCAAGGGTCTGCACTATCTCCTCAAGCCTCTCCAGCGCCTTTTCAAATTTTATTTCTTTTTCCATAGATTAACGTATTATAATACAAGGAGGGGTAAGGACGTCAAGACAATATTGCCAAAGCTGCATCATCTTGACAAAACCGATGAAATTTATTAATGTCTATGCTGCACGGCGATTTGAAATAATAGTTTCAGATGGCATGGATTTACGCTCAAAAAGGTCCAATTGCAAGGAAGGACATGATATTTGAGCTGAGGCGTACTGTGTTGTACGTTGAAGCTCAAATATCATGTCCTGACGCCGCAAGTGGGCCTTTTTCAGCGTAAATCCCGGCGGTGTAGCTCAGTCGGCTAGAGCAGAGGTTTCATAAGCCTCCTGTCCGGGGTTCGATTCCCTGCACCGCCACCAAAAATAATGTCTACATTTATGGCAACCATCAGAAAAGTTTTCAGAGAAAGGGATACGGATATGACTAAGAACATAAAGTCTGACCTAAGTGAGCAAACCGTCGAGTCTCGTCATGCCAAAATGAAAAATAATTCTTTAAGTAATGGTAGACCTTCTGCTGCCGTGATTTGTTTCATTATTGCCATCGTCCTTTCTGCAGGTATCCTGACGGGATGCGGTGGTTCTGGCAGTAGTGGAAATGGCAATGATCACCTGAATGGAATAGACTCAACTCATAGTATGAATCTGGGTGTTACAACTTGGAAAAGTGTAGAATCGGGATAAAGGGTTAATGCTGCTTTACTTGGATTTCCTCAATAACTCCCCAAGCTTTCTGATCTCTTCGCCATAAAGGGCCCAATCGCCGCGGCGCTGTGCCTCAAGCGCCCGGTTGTAATGTTCTCTCGCCTGCTGGAATATAATTTGACCTGTCTCGGGTTCCTTTGTTGCAACCCTTTCTGTCGTCTCCTTATCCTGAGTGACCCTGCCTCCAAATACGGATGCCAACGCAGCATCCAATGTCTCTTCCATAGCTATGCGGTTCTCATATGCAACAATAACCCTTTTCAACTCCGGGATTTTACCGCCTTCGGCCCTCAGATATATAGGTTGTATATAAATAAGCGCCTCCTCAATCGGGATAACCAGAAGGTTTCCCCTTATTACCTCGGACCCTCTCTGATCCCAGAGGGAAATCTGACGGGAGATATCTGCATCCTGGTTAATGCGGTTGGTGATCTGCATGGGTCCATAAACCAGTTTTTGTTTGGGGAAACGATACACCACCAACTGCCCGTAAAACTCTCCATCATTTCTCGCCACCATCCAGGCAGAGAGATTGTCTTTGCCGCGGGGTGTAAAGGGTATCATTAGTATAAACTCTTCCCGTATCTCGCCAGGGAGCTTCATAATCATGTGCCGCATCATTGAATCAGTCTGATTTCCGCTGGTTATAACAGGAATCTGCCATTGATCTTCCTTATTGTAGAAAATCTGCGCCTCATCCATGTGATACACAGTATAAAGCGCTGTCTGATACGCAAATAAATCTTCCGGATATCGTATATGAGTCTTAAGTCCCTGATCCATCTCATTAAGCGGAACAAACGATCCTTTAAATATTTTGGAATATGTCTGTATAACCGGGTCTTCTTTATCTGCGATATAAAATGTCATTTTGCCGTCATAGGCATCTATCACTACCTTGACGGAATTTCTTATATAATTGAGGCGTCTGCCTGGCAAAGAACCGAATGCGTCGTTGACCATTTCTGCATATGGGTAGCGATCGGAGGTGGTGTATGCGTCATATATCCATTTCAATTCTCCCTTAGATGTAACAACCATATATGGGTCACGGTCAAAACTCAGGAATGGTAATGCGCGTCTGACCCTCTCCTGAATAGTGCGGTAATACATAATTCTTGAGTCAGGTGTAATATCGTTGGACAAGAGTATTTTCATAGACCCAAACCTCAGTGCAAACAGGGCCTTGCGGAATATTGAACCAATCCTGACCCCTCCGCTGCCCTTATAGTCAGCGAAGACATTTTCCTCACCTGACGGATAGTCAAATTCTTTTGTCTTAGTATTTACCACCACCCAGTTTCCTGCAAGTTCCCCATAGTATATTTCCGGCCGGCTTACTGAAAGAGATGGAATAGTTGATGAGGGGGGTAGATTTTTCAAAAAGAGTACAGGCAAACCCTCGGGCGTCACCTCATTGACAGGACTTAAGGTGAGGCCAAAGCCATGTGTAAATGTCAAGTGTTCATTTATAAAGGTGCGCTGAGGAAGGCTGACAGGATTAAGCTCTCTGGGGGAAAGTAAAACCTGGCGGTAATCGCCGTCAAAGCGGTAGCGGTCGTTATCAATAGATATAAAATCATAATATGTTCGGATTTCCTGCAGCTGTCCGAATGTATCAAGCAGCGGTTCACGGTCCCACAGCCTGACATTTTTTATGGTGGAGCGGTTGCTGTTGATGTCTGCCATAGAAAGTACAGTTTCGCCGGTAAGATTACGCTCTTCAATCTTGTCTAATGCAAAAGCCTTTTGAGTGGCCTCAATATTGTGTTTGATAAAAGGAGTCTCCTTGATAAGCTCATTAGGAGCAATCACAAATTTTTGCAGTAGGGCCGGGTACACCGAACCGCCCAGGATTGAAACGAGTGTATACAAGACAACAGCTGCTGCAACCAGGTGATTGCCTGATTTAAAGATGTTTATTATTAAAAGAATAGCAGCGGCAATAGCAACAAATATAAGTATCTTCAGAAATGGAAGCATAGCGTGAATATCGGTAAACCTTGCACCGGTAAACGGCCCGGCAGAGCTGTATAGAAGACTGGGGATTCTTACTGCATAAATCTTAAATGCAGTCAGGACAAAGAACAGGGCTGCAATAACTGACAGGTGCATCCTGGCCGGCCTGTCCATGTATAACGATCTCATGATTCCAGCGCCTGGAATTATCTCATTTAAGGTGATAGCCCCCCGCATGGCATAACTGACAATTGCTCCTATCAGAGACACAACAATGAGCCATACGCCCAAACCAAGGAGCGATTGAATAAACGGAAGATCAAAGAAATAAAATGCAATATCCCGATTAAATATTGGGTCCTGCACCCCGAATGGTGTTGAATTGAAATACTTAAGCACAGATTCCCAGCTGCCGGCCCCGGCGAGTCCCAGGAAAAATCCAAGCATTAACGAAATTGGCAGGGCGAATGTATTGACATATCTCGTAAGATCTAACTTCCTACCAATGTCAGTTTGTGTACCAACCCCTGACGGCATCCGTACAACCAGAGGTCTTGACACAACAAGGCGCTGCGCCAGCCATAGATTGAAGTAGATGAATACAAAACTTATAATCCCGGCTGCCACCCCCAAATAAATTTTTGTAATCAGAATGGTTGAGAAAATATTACTAAAACCGATTTCCTGAAACCAATACCAGTCAGTAAGCAATCCAAGGAAATTGGGCACAATAAAAAACAGAAGCAATATTACAGTATAAATAATGAAAGAAATAAATTTTCTGGATAGCATTTTATTTATGGTCAATTGGACAAAAGGTTAACTCGTACAGATTATACACAGTGATACTGCATTTGTCTATTCATCATCATTTGATTATGGTTCAACCTGTCTGTATGAGGACAAGGCACTGGCACATAAAAAAGCTGTTGATCAGATCCTGAACTCTGTGCTGCAATGAGGACAAATCACCCTTTTTTTTGATCGCCTCCATAACGAGTAAAACAGCCCGGGTACTATGAGCATCCACAAAAGACCCTCCATCATTAATGAACCGGGCATAAAAACATTAATATCCCCGCTATGGCCGCATGAAGGACATCTTAAATTCTTTATCATATATTTATGCTATAACATGCAGTGTGTGATTAGCAAGTAAAAAATGTTGACCACCCATGAGTGACCGTGTTATAAGACCTTATATAATAAAGAGGTGAAAGGGGGAAGCAAATGGCTAGGATAAATAATATTGATCTAAACAAGGTGGTAGATTTTGGTAATCAGATTAAGGGTGATGCAAATAAGGCTAAAAAGACTCAGGTGATAGAAGGGGAATGGCTTCTAAATGATGGGGGCGCACAATTTAAATCCACAATCAACTTTGAAGGTGGACAAACGGTATTTGAAGTTGATAGTCCAACGTTTATGGGGGGGAGTGGAAAGTTGCCAGGGCCTATGCACTACTGCTTTTATGGCCTCGCTTCCTGCTATACAGCAACTTTTGCTACCATGGCTGCAATGCTCGGTATTGAGTTAAAAAAGCTGACTACAAGGGTTGAGGCTGATATCAATTTTTCCCGGGTATTTGGTTTGGGAGATCAGCCTGTGATGGAAGAGGTCAGGGTAACCCTCAATGTTGTGAGTGACGCACCTGAAGAAAAAATTAAAGAGGCTGAGGAACTCGCAATCCAGAGATGTCCTGTAGTCTTCACTTTGAAGAATCCCGTGAAACTTGTGCCGATTATCAAGATTTCACGGTAGGTGGTTTATTCGGTTGAAATATATGGATTTGGCAGCCGAGTAATCTTCTGAATCCGGTGTTGACAACAAATTCTGTTTAGTTTAAATTAAACTAAACCTTTAATTTAGCCCTGCGAGGCTAAAAAGGATCAGATAATGCCAATTAAATACACAAATAATACTATTGATAACCTTCTTTTCGGCCAAAACCGTGAGAAGGTTTTTTTTTGCCTGAGGCTACTTGAAAGGGACGTTTCAGATGAATGAAACTGTATTGATGGACGAGATGGGTATAGCCCGGGCAGTAAGCCGTATTGCCCATGAGATAGTTGAAAGGAATAAAGGGACAGATGAACTCGTTCTTATAGGTATACGAACTTGCGGCGTTCATCTGGCTGACCGTCTTGCAGTCAAGATAAAGGAAATCGAAAAATCCGACGTACCTCTTGGTATACTGGATATAACGCTTTACAGGGATGACCTGCTTACAAGGAAGGGACACCCTGAGGTTAAAAAAACAGAGATCCCATTTGAACTCTCAGGAAAGATTGTTGTTCTCATAGATGATGTTCTCTATACAGGAAGGACTATTAGGGCTGCAATGGATGAACTCATGGACTTTGGCCGGCCTGCCATGATTAAACTTGCTGTATTGATTGACAGGGGACACAGGGAGCTTCCCATTAAGGCTGATTATGTTGGAAAGAATGTTCCTACTACAAAAACTGCCAAGGTTAAAGTCATGATGGCTGAAGAGGGATTTGAAGACAAGGTCATTCTTAAGGAAGATCAATAGAATTATGGAATTGAAGTGTAAAGACCTTCTTGAAATCAAGGAATTATCCGGAGATGAGATCCGTTATATCCTGGATACAGCGGAGTCATTTAAGGAGGTAACCGGTAGAGATATAAAGAAAGTGCCCACGCTAAGGGGAAAAACCGTGGTAAACCTGTTTTTCGAACCAAGTACAAGGACCAGGACATCCTTCGAACTTGCCGCAAAGAGACTCTCTGCTGATGTGATAAACTTTTCAGTAGCTACCAGCAGTATAACAAAGGGTGAGACTCTGCTTGACACGGCAAGGAATATTGAGGCCATGAGGTCGGACTATATCGTCATTCGTCACCCGGCATCAGGCGCACCCCACATCCTTGCAAAGAATTTAAAGAGTTCAGTCATAAATGCAGGCGATGGATCACACGAACATCCTACACAGGCGCTTCTCGACATGTTTACTATAAATGAGAAGAAGGGGCGGATAGTTGGCCTGAAGATAGCAATCATAGGTGATATTGCACATAGCCGTGTGGCACGGTCTAATATTTACGGGCTTACAAAGCTTGGTGCGGAGGTCAGGCTCGTTGGTCCGCCTGCCCTTATACCACCCGAGATCATAGATCTGGGTGTTTCTGTATTTTACAATATTGAGGTCGCACTGAAGGATGCTGACGTAATTATTGTCCTCCGTCTTCAATTGGAGCGCCAGGGGAAAAACTATTTCCCGTCTTTGCGTGAATATGCCGGGCTTTACTTACTTAATAGTGAAAGGGTAAGATATGCACGGGAAGATGTAATGATAATGCATCCCGGGCCTATCAACAGAGGGATAGAAATTGCCCCTGAGATTGCAGATGGAGTCTCATCTGTAATACTTGAACAGGTAACAAACGGGATTGCTGTCAGAATGGCAGTGTTGTATCTTTTATCAGGTACAGGCGAGCGGGCGACATGATGAATACGACTGATTTGTTAATACGTAACGGTCATATAATAGATCCTGCTAACAACAGGGATGGGATTGCTGATATCCTTGTCCGTGGAAATGTGATCGTTCAGATTGAGCAGAATATTCCGGTTCCGAATGAAGCTGAATTGATTGACGCAACCGGGCTGATAATTGTTCCCGGATTGATAGACCTTCATACTCACCTTAGAGAACCTGGTTATGAGTACAAAGAAACAATTCAAACCGGAACTATGTCGGCGGCAGCCGGAGGGTTTACGTCCGTATGCTGCATGCCCAATACACAACCAGTGAATGATTCTCAGGCAGTGACAGAGTTTATTATGAGCAGGGCCTCTTTAAAAGGTATAGTGAATGTTCTCCCAGTTGGCGCAATTACAAAAGGCGGGAAGGGAGAGGAAATTACTGAGATGGGAGATTTGAGAAAGGCCGGATGTGTTGCCGTATCTGATGACGGAAAACCTGTCATGAATAATCTGGTTATGAGAAGGGCCATGGAATATTCGAAGATGTTTAACCTTCCTGTGATCTCTCATTGTGAGGATCTTACTCTCACGGATGACGGAGTGATTAATGAGGGTAAGATGTCAACGGAACTTGGACTCAAGGGGATACCTAATGCATCAGAAGATGTAATGGTTGCGAGGGATATTTCACTTGCAGAACTTACAGGCGCACACGTACATATAGCACATGTAAGCACAATCGGCTCAGTTGAATTGATTCGAGTGGCAAAGGAAAGAGGCATTAATGTGACCGCTGAGACGTGCCCTCATTATCTTTTTCTGACAGATGAGGCTGTAAGGGGTTACAATACAAATGCAAAGATGAAACCCCCGTTAAGGTCTGCCAGGGACGTTGCCGCTGTCCGGATTGGATTGCAGGACGGTACTATTGATGCCATTGCAACTGATCACGCCCCCCATTCTCAGGAGGAAAAGGAGAAGGAGTATGACTATGCGCCGTTTGGGATAGTTGGACTGGAAACGGCCCTGCCGCTTGCCCTGAGATTGGTAGAGGAAGGGGTATTAGCCGTGCGGGACCTGGTATTTAAGATGTCTGTAAATCCAGCCAGGATAATCGGGATAAACAAGGGGAATATAGGTATTGGTGCAGCTGCAGATATAACCGTAATAAACCCTAAAACTGTATGGGTAGTGGAGGCCGGTAACCTTAAATCGAAGAGCAGAAATACACCATTTGAGGGGTGGAAGATGAGAGGTCAAATTAGTTACACAATTGTCGGCGGTAGAGTTGTGCATAGAGGATAAAGGGGTATTTCAGAGTGAAAAGAAATAAAGCCATTCTTGCGCTTGCAGATGGAACGGTCTTTGAAGGATCAGCTATTGGCGCTGATATTGAAACCTGCGGTGAAGTGGTCTTTAATACCAGCATGACCGGCTATCAGGAGATATTGACTGACCCGTCATATAAGAGGCAGATTGTAACTATGACCTATCCGCACATTGGCAATTACGGGGTAAACAGCGATGATGTCGAGTCTTTTGAGCCCCATGTTGCGGGATTTATAGTAAAGGAATTGTCCGCGTTTACGAGCAGCTGGCGCTCGCAAAAGACGCTTGATGAGTATCTCAGAGAAAATGATATTGCAGGGATACAGGGGATAGACACGCGTGCCTTGACTAAACGCATCAGGGAAAAGGGCTCACAGATGGGGATAATTTCAAGTAAGGACATTAATCCCGGGAGCCTCATTGAAAAGATAAAATCTGCACAGGGGCTCATTGGAATTGACCTTGTCAAAGAAGTAACGTGTGCTAAACAACACAGATGGGCCAACGACGGTGTTCACCCGCGTTTCTCTGTTGTGGTCTACGATTTCGGGGCCAAATGGAATATCATGAGGAGTCTTTCCAATCTTGGTTGTAATGTCACCGTAGTCCCGGCAAATACATCGGCTGAGGATGTGCTGGGGATGAGCCCTGATGGTATTCTGTTGTCAAATGGGCCTGGTGACCCCCAGGCTGTTACCTATGCAATTGAGAATGTAAGAAAACTCATTGGCAAAAAACCGATATTCGGTATTTGCCTTGGCCACCAGATACTCGGACTTGCCCTTGGAGGAAAGACTTACAAACTTAAATTCGGACATCACGGCGGTAATCAGCCTGTTATGGATCTGTCAACACGAAAGGTCGAAATTACTGCACAGAACCACAACTTTGCCGTTGATACAGACTCTATCGGAGATGAAATAGAACTAACACATGTAAATCTTAATGACCAGACAGCAGAGGGTATGAGACACAGAAAATATCCTGTATTCTCTGTCCAGTATCACCCGGAGGCATCGCCCGGTCCTCACGATTCAGGTTACCTTTTTAATAAATTTATAGATATGATAGGAAACAGCAATGCCTAAACGCAGTGACATAAAAAAGATCCTGTTAATTGGTTCAGGGCCCATTATAATCGGGCAGGCATGTGAGTTTGATTATTCAGGAACGCAGGCTGCCAAGGCACTGATGGAAGAGGGGTATCAGGTTATACTGGTAAACAGCAATCCTGCTACCATAATGACTGACCCTCAATTTGCCAACCGCACTTATATTGAACCTATTACGCCTGAGATAGTGGAGATGATAATAGAGCGGGAGAGACCGGATGCGCTTCTGCCTACAATGGGCGGACAGACGGCGTTAAATGTATCGTCAGAACTTTTCCGCAGGGGGGTCTTGACTAAATATGGAGTTGAACTCATTGGCGCTAATTATGAGTCTATAGACAAGGCAGAGAACAGGGAAAAATTTAAAGAGGCTATGAAGAAGATCGGGCTTTCTGTACCTGAGAGCGGCTTTGCCTATACAGTTGAAGATGCACTAAAGGTGCTTGAGATTGTGAAATTTCCGGCTATTATCAGACCCTCCTTTACGCTTGGGGGTACCGGCGGGGGGATAGCCTATAATATTGAGGAGTATGAAGAGATTGTCAAATCCGGACTTGATGCAAGTCCCACAAGGGAGATACTTATAGAACGCTCCCTCCTCGGATGGAAGGAGTATGAGCTTGAGGTAATGAGGGACATTGCTGACAATGTGGTGATAATATGTTCCATAGAAAATCTTGATCCTATGGGAGTTCACACCGGAGACAGCATCACTGTTGCGCCATCTCAAACACTTTCTGACCGGGAATACCAGATAATGCGTAATGCAGCGATAAAGATCATAAGAGAGATCGGGGTTGAAACAGGAGGTTCCAATATCCAGTTTGCCGTGAATCCTGAAGATGGAGAGATGACAATAATTGAGATGAATCCGAGGGTGTCAAGGAGTTCAGCCCTTGCGTCAAAGGCTACCGGATTCCCGATTGCAAAAATAGCCGCTAAATTATCTGTGGGATACACTCTTGATGAAATCCAAAATGATATAACGAGGGTTACCCCGGCATCTTTCGAGCCAATGATAGATTACGTCGTTGTCAAGATACCGAGGTTTGCCTTTGAGAAATTTCCTCAGGCTGATCAAACCCTTACCACACAGATGAAATCTGTCGGTGAGGTGATGGCGATTGGCAGGACATTTAAAGAGGCGCTGCAAAAGGCGATACGTTCACTCGAAATTGACCGGCACGGGTTTACTGAGTCGTCTGGAAATGCAATGAAACAGTCAGCTGCTGATAATGCCGTTTTCGATGCAGAGTCAATGGATCTGATAAGAAAGAAACTCAAAACACCCAACTGGGAGAGATTGTGGTATATACCTGATGCAATAAGATCCGGCATGAGTATAGGAGAGATATACGGCATTTCAAATATAGACCCATGGTTTCTTGAACAGATCAGAGAGATCGTTGTTATGGAAGGGAGTATCCTCAATGCCTCCAGTGGGAACTTATCACTGATAGATCCTGTCTTAATGCGAAGGGCCAAGGAGTTTGGTTTTTCAGACCATCGAATAGCCGAATTACTCAATTCAGAGGAAGCGGATATAAGGGCTGTAAGGGAAAGGCTGAATATCATGCCTGTTTATAAAAGGGTAGACACATGCGCAGCTGAGTTTGAGGCACATACTCCGTATCTCTACTCAACATATGAGCAGGAATGTGAGGCAAACCCGTCTGACAGGGATAAGATTATAATTCTGGGGGGCGGGCCTAACAGGATTGGACAGGGTATAGAATTTGATTACTGCTGTGTTCACGGATCGTTTGCACTCAAGGAAGAAGGCTTTGAGACCATTATGGTAAACTGCAACCCTGAGACAGTCAGTACTGATTATGATACCTCTGACAGACTTTACTTTGAACCTCTGACGGAAGAGGATGTCCTGAATATTATACAAAAAGAACAACCGATTGGAGTTATCGTCCAGTTTGGCGGTCAGACACCTTTAAAGCTTGCAGTTCCTTTATCAAAGGCAGGAGTAAAGATACTTGGCACCTCTCCTGATGCAATTGACAGGGCAGAAGACCGGGAGAGATTTCGAGACTTTATTAATAAACTTGGTCTTACGCAACCTGCCAGCGGCATCGCACGATCTGCTGATGAGGCAGTCTCAATTGCGCAGGAAATTGGTTATCCCGTTCTTGTGAGGCCATCTTATGTACTTGGCGGGAGGGCCATGGAGATAGTTTATGATGAAAACGGTCTAAGGGATTATATCGTCCGTGCTGTTAAGGCCTCCCCTAAGCATCCTGTTTTGATAGATAAATACCTTGAGGATGCAATAGAGGTTGACGTTGATGCCATATCTGACGGCAGTGACGTCGTGATAGGCGGTGTCATGGAGCATATTGAAGAAGCAGGGGTTCATTCAGGTGACAGCGCCTGCTCACTTCCTCCGTTTTCTATCCCGCCAGAAATAGTCGGCAGTATAAAGAAACAGACTTGTGCCATGGCAGGGGAGCTCGGAGTAATTGGTCTTATCAATATTCAGTTTGCCGTCAGGGATGGTATTGTATATGTGCTGGAGGTAAACCCGAGGGCCTCAAGAACAGTCCCATTTGTGAGCAAGACTATCGGTGTTCCGCTGGCTAAATTAGCAGCAAAGGTTATGGCCGGTAAAAAACTGAAGGACCTCGGTTTTACTAAAGAGGTTAAATCCAGACATGTAGCGGTTAAGGAAGCGGTATTTCCGTTTTCTAAGTTCCCTGGCGTAGATACCCTGCTGGGGCCTGAGATGAAGTCTACAGGAGAGGTAATGGGAATAGACATGGACTTCTCAACGGCCTATGCCAAGGCGCAGTCAGCCGCCTCCTCATCACTTCCGCTCTCAGGGACGGTTTTTATCAGTGTTAAGGACAGAGACAAGCATGCTGCCGTTGATATAGCCCAAAGGCTTAGCAATGCCGGCTTTACAATTGAGGCAACAAGGGGGACGGCCCTCGAGCTTGAGAAACATGGTATTCCGGTCACTGTAGTCAACAAAGTCAAAGAGGGGAGACCGCATATAGTGGATCATATAAAAAACGGTGATATAGTCCTCGTAGTGAATACAGTTGGCGATATGAAGGCAAAGGGTGACTCTTATTCAATAAGGAGGATAGCTCTGACTAAGGGCGTACCATATTACACTACGATCTCGGGTGCAAGAGCGGCAGCCAGCGGGATAGAGGCACTTACGAGAAGGCCTGTTGAAATTAAATCCATTCAGGAGTATCATAGACTTTGATGCTGAAAAACGCGGGGTACTTATTGCTGCGAAGTAAATGCAATGGGTCATGCGGCGCCAGGGCAGTGGAGGGGTAGTTATGAAAAGGCCGATTACTAAAGAGGGGTATCAAAAACTTAAAGAAGATCTTGAGAGATTAAAGAAGATTGAACGGCCTAAGAATATTCAGGACATTGTAGAGGCGAGGGCACATGGAGATCTTTCTGAGAATGCTGAATATTCTGCAGCTAAGGAACGTCAGTCATTCATTGCGGGACGAATAGCGGAATTGGAGCATAAGCTTGCTACATCTGAAATCATTGATATCTCCAGGCTTGATTCGAGCAAGGTTGTATTTGGAGCAAAAGTAGCGCTGATTGATTTATTCAAGGGTGAGGCAAAACAATATATGATCGTTGGTGAAGATGAAGTGGATCTTAAAAAAGGCAGGATATCTCACAGTTCTCCGGTCGGAAGGGCACTCATCGGAAATAAGGTAGGAGATATAGTCACCATTAAGGCACCAGCCGGCGACAGAGAATATGAGATACAGGGAATATCTTTTGAAGAATGAAGGCACAGGTATTCTCAAATAAGTGCATTAAAGGCCCTTACTTCAAACTCGTCATTAAACCCTCACAAAAGCTGACATATATGACCGGTCAATTTGTCATGCTACGGCCTGCTGAAACTACATCAGCCGGAATATTCCTGCCGAGGCCATTTAGTATTCACGGGATATCAGGAGATGATCATATTGAGATTTTATATAAAGTCGTGGGTAAGGGAACAGAATTTCTGAGCAGACTTTATGAAGGGAGTGAAATTGAGTTTCTCGGGCCGTTCGGAAATGGTTTTCAAATTGACATATATAACAAGCCTGACGAATTTATCATTGTTGCAGGAGGTATTGGGGTAGCCCCGTTGCTTGGGCTGACACAATTAATCAAATCCAACTGTAAGGAGACACCTGTCAAGGTATTTATTGGAGGCAGAGGGATTATGGATCTGCTTTGCGTGGAGGATTTTGAAAACCATGGTGCAAATGTGGTCGTGGCAACCCAGGATGGATCAGAAGGCGTAAAGGGATTTGTTACCGATGCACTCGAAGAGTATCTGCAGGATATTGGTCCTGACGGTAGGATCATTCTTTATGCATGCGGTCCCAATGCAATGCTCAAAAGGATATATGGTATTGCCGGCCGCTCAAATATAGAGACAACCTTTTCACTTGAGGCTGAGATGGCGTGCGGCATGGGCCTGTGCATGGGATGCGCTGTAAAAAAAAGTGGTGGTGGATATTATTTAGTATGCAAAGATGGCCCTGTATTTAACGGAGATTTGATTGAATTTTCCAACGATTGAGGTGATAGAGTGGGTATATTTGAGTGATTTCTGACCTTAGCGTAGACATAGCCGGTATGAAGCTCCAGAATCCGGTAATGCTTGCATCCGGCACTGCAGGATACGGTGAAGATATAGCAAGGTATTGTGATTTAAACCATATAGGGGCAATTATTGTCAAGGGAATTGCCTTAAAGCCAAGTAACGGTAATCCTCCTCCTCGCATATGTGAGACCCCGTCAGGAATGCTGAATGCTATTGGATTGCCAAACGTAGGTGTTGAGACATTTATCAATGATAAGGTTCCATTTCTTCGTAATTTCAGCGCCAGGGTTGTTGTCAATATATTCGGTTCCACTGTAGAAGAATACGGTGAGGTAGCTTCCGCCTTAAATGGTGTAGACGGTGTTCATGGATTAGAGGCTAATATTTCCTGTCCAAACATTAAAGAGGGAGGGATAGCCTTCGGAACAGACATTGATGCAACAAGGCGTGTGGTACGCAGGATAAGAAAATCAACAACTCTGCCCTTAATTATCAAACTATCACCTAATGTAACGGATATTGCCTCCTTTGCAACGGTATGTGAGGAGGAGGGGGCTGATGCTGTCTCATTAATAAATACCCTGCTCGGGATGGTGATTGACACCGAGACATGGAAACCCAAAATAGCCAATATAACAGGGGGATTATCTGGTCCGGCAATTAGACCTGTCGCCATAAGGATGGTTTGGCAGGTATATAACGCAGTTAATATCCCGGTAATAGGCATGGGTGGAATAACAAACTGTCAGGACGCTGTAGAATTCTTTCTTGCCGGAGCATCCGCTGTTGCAATCGGGACAGCAAACTTTCTTAATCCATCGGTATCAACGGATATAGCAGAAGGTCTAAAGACATATATGCAGGATAGGAACATCTGTAATCTGAGCGGCATAACAGGAAAGATGCAAATTCCCTGACTGTTGTAGTTAAAGGAAACAGCACTATAATATGAGCTTAATAACGCTTACATCTGACTTTGGTCTTAAAGACCCCTTTGTCGGTATGATGAAGGGTGTGATCTATAATATCAATAATGCAGTTACATTAATTGACATATCTCACGGTATAGATAATCAGGACATATTTTCCTGCGCCTTTATCATTTACAACTCATTTAAATACTTTCCCAGTCAGACAATACATGTCGTAGTAGTGGACCCGGGGGTTGGAACAGGCAGAAGACCAATTCTCGTCAAGGCATTTAATCACTATTTTATCGGCCCGGATAACGGCATTTTGTCGCTGCTTGTCGCCGGCGATAATGGTTCGGTAATATATGAGATTACTGAAGAGAGATATTTCCTTAGAAGCCCCGGGAATACGTTTCATGGCCGTGACATCTTCGCGCCTGTAGCGGGATGGTTATCTAAATGTTATGAACCTGATAAATTTGGCCATATAATTTCGGATCATGTTAGTATTGATTTCCGGAGGCCCCATTACGAGAATGGTGTTTTACAGGGAGAGATTATATATGTTGACAGATTTGGAAATTTGTTTACAAACATCTCCTGTTCAGATTTGAAAAATGTGGGGCATGGCGTTTATGACTCATCTATAACAATAAAGTTCAATGAGCATGAGATTTCGATAAGAAAATATTATGCTGAGGCTGTTTTTGGCAAGTTGGCCGCTGTTATAAACAGTTTTGGACTCATCGAATTATTCTCATTCATGGGGAATGCTGCAGAAGAATTTAATGCAGGAAAAGGTGATGTCGTCAGATTATTCTTCAAATAATGGATACTATATAGACGGAATGTGAGTTGTGTCCACCACTTGTTTTGCTAAATTCGATATGTTAACATTTTAAAAATTTGACAGCATAAGCTGTCAAAGGAGCGGCATGTGCCAGTGACTTATAAAGGAGTCTTAATATGGGATCACCATCGAATATCAGACGGGCGATTATCAGTGTTACTGATAAGAGCGGGGTTGTTGATTTTGCAAGAAGGCTTAAAGGGTTTGGGATACAAATCCTTTCAACCGGGGGAACAGCCAAAGCCCTTAATGATGCTGGTGTAGCTGTAACGGATCTGTCCCAGTATACCGGTTTTCCCGAAATGATGGATGGACGGGTCAAAACCCTTCATCCGAAGGTGCACGGAGGGATCCTGGGAAGGCGTGATAAACCTGAACATATCAGGCAGATGTCACAGCATGGTATTGATCCCATAGATATGGTGGTGATTAATCTCTATCAGTTTGATAAGACTGTTTCAAGACCAGGCTGCACGTTTGAAGATGCCATTGAGAACATAGACATAGGCGGACCATCAATGATAAGGTCTGCAGCAAAGAATTTTGAGTCTGTTGCAGTAGTCACTGACCCGTCTGATTACAATTCTATTATACATGAGATGGAACAGACAGGCGGCGCTATTTCTCATGAGACGAAATTCAGACTCGCCAGGAAGGCATTTTCAACAACTGCTAAGTATGACACGATGATCTCTCATTATCTGGAGAAGACCACTGATAAGCCTGAAGAGACGATACACTTTCCTGAGTTATTTACTCCGGTCTTTGAAAAGGTTCAGCATCTGCGCTATGGTGAAAACCCGCATCAGAGGGGTGCGTTTTACAGGGAAATAGGATTTAACGGCAGCTCTGTTGCAAGGGCAATGGTACTGCAGGGAAAGGAAATGTCATACAATAATTACCTCGATGCCAATTCGGCACTTGAACTGGCTAGAGAGTTTGATGAACCTGTTGCAGTTATTGTTAAACACAATAATCCCTGTGGCGTCGCCTCCGCAGATGACCTTAAAGATGCTTATTGCATCGCACGGGATACTGACCCGGTCTCTGCATTCGGAGGGGTAATTGCTTTTAATACCATTGTAGATGAATATACAGCTGCCGAAGTCGCCAGGACCTTTGTGGAAGTGATTGTTGCACCGGAGTTTACAGGTGAGGCGCTTGAGATATTTCAGAAGAAGGCGAATGTTCGTTTATTAGAAACAGGTCCTTTTTCTGACCTGTTGGAAGGGGCGATGGACTTTAAGAGGATCACAGGAGGACTGCTTATTCAGGATATGGATCTTGGTATCAATAATGACATAGCCAATATCAGGATTGTATCGTCACGTCAGCCGTCTCCGGATGAAATGACTGGTCTACGTTTTACATGGAAGGTATGTAAACATGTAAAATCGAATGCCATAGTTTTTGGGAGGGGTACAGAAACAGTAGGGATAGGCGCCGGCCAAATGAGCCGTGTTGATTCTGTAAGGCTGGCAGTTTCAAAATCAAGGAGTAATATTTCCGGGTGTGTCATGGCCTCTGATGCATTTTTCCCATTCAGGGATGCTATAGATGAAGCAGCAAAATGTGGTATTACAGCAATAATACAGCCCGGCGGTTCGATAAAGGATGAAGAGGTTATAAAGGCAATAGATGAGTACAACATGGCCATGGTTTTAACTGGGGTCAGACACTTCAGGCATTAATAGTCAGGAAATTGTGAAATATGAATATTCTGGTCATTGGAAGTGGTGGAAGAGAGCATGCACTTGTCTGGAAAATTGCTCAAAGCAGGCACGCAGACACGATATATTGTGCCCCCGGCAATGCGGGAATTGCAGGAATTGCGGAGTGTATACCTATATCTGCTACTGATATTAAATCGCTTTACAACTTTGCGCTGGAAAAAGAGATTGGGCTTACGGTCGTTGGCCCCGAGGCTCCTTTAGTACTTGGTATAGTTGATACTTTCAGAAAGGGCGGGTTAAGGATATTCGGCCCTTTAAGCTTTGCAGCTCAATTAGAGGGAAGCAAGGCATTTTCTAAACACATTATGCTGAAATATGGTATCCCTACCGCCGCTGCATGTGTGTTTACAGATCAGAAAAAGGCTGTTGATTACATAAGAGAAAATGGCGTTCCCATTGTAGTAAAGGCGGATGGTCTTGCTGCCGGTAAAGGTGTCATGGTCTGCTTGACAGAAGATGAAGCCGTAACAGCCGTTAATATGATAATGTCAGAGCGTTTATTCGGAGAGGCCGGGGCGCAGGTGGTAATTGAGGAATGCCTTGAAGGGGATGAGGCATCATTCCTCGTATTCTCAGACGGAAACACTATTATTCCAATGCCTCCGTCACAGGACCATAAGAGGGCAATGGACAATGACTGTGGACCTAACACCGGAGGTATGGGGGCTTATTCGCCTGTGCCAGTTATTGACCGAGAAATGCAGGAGAGGATTATGAAGGAAGTAATGCTTCCTGCTGTCAATGCCCTTAAGGCAGAAGGATGTCCATATGAAGGCATTTTATACGCGGGCATCATGTTAACTTCGGATGGCCCAAAGGTCCTTGAATTTAACTGCAGATTTGGCGACCCGGAGGCTCAACCAATATTAATGAGATTACAATCAGATATCCTCGATATAATAAATGCAGTTGTGGATAGGAAACTTGAGAGCGTAGAGATTGAGTGGAGCGAGAAGGCGTCAGTTTGTGTAGTGATGGCAGCTGGAGGTTATCCTGATAAATATTCTACAGGTCAGTCAATAAATGGTTTGGATGATTTTGCCAATATTAGCGACATTATGGTTTTTCATGCAGGGACGAAATTTGACGGTGGTAATATAGTGACTGCCGGAGGACGGGTACTTGGTGTAACTGCAATTGGAGCAGATTTAAAAATAGCCATTGACAAGGCATATGAGGGGGTAAACATGATCCGCTTCAATGGAATGCAATACAGGAAGGATATCGGACGAAAAGCTATCAAAGAATGAATGAAAAACCGGGAGCAACTCATTTTATGAATATTTCATTACGGGTCGAAATTGGAAAGTCAGTAGAGGAGGATAGAACATGAGCAAGGCGTTGGTTGCAATAGTTATGGGTAGTGAATCTGACCTGCCGGTTATGAATGAGGCATCAAAAATACTTGATAAATTCGGTATTCCATATAATTTGAAAATAGCATCTGCGCACAGAAGTCCTGGTCTTGTTCATGCATTTTCAGTTGGGGCTGAGGAGTCTGGAATCGAGGTTATTATTGCTGGTGCAGGGGGGGCAGCTCACCTCCCCGGTGTAATAGCCTCTGAGACAGTTCTTCCTGTAATTGGCGTACCTATAGATTCATCACCGTTGAGCGGATTTGATTCTCTTCTCTCAATAGTTCAGATGCCGGGAGGGGTGCCTGTGGCAACTATGGCAGTGGGGGCAGCCGGCGCCAAGAATGCAGCCCTGTTTGCAGTGCAGATATTGTCGCGGAAAGACACGAACATTCTGACTAAACTCAAACAATATAAGAGGGACATGGCTGATACAATAGAAAGGAAACAGGAAACAGGAATTAAAACCCAGGGATGAAAATATATAAGGTAACCCAATCCTCCCCTGACCCATCAGTGATCACTGAATTAGCCGATTTATTAAAATCTGGTTCAGTTATTGCCTATCCAACCGATACTTTCTATGGTTTAGGCGCTGATATTTCCAATCAGTTTGCTTTAGAGAGGTTATATACAATAAAGAAAAGAATGCCCAATAAACCAATAATTATCCTGATATCTGACATGATGATGCTTCGCCCCCTGATTGCTGACGGCTATCTTTCAGAAACTGCAAAAAAGTTAATAGATAGGTTCTGGCCTGGTCCCCTGACATTAGTATTCAGGGCATCTGACCTTGTTCCTGCGGTACTTACTGCCAATACTGGAAAAATTGGAATCAGGCTGCCTGACAGTGAATTATGCAAACTCATTATAGATAAACTTAAACATCCTATAACAGCAACAAGTGCAAATATCTCCGGTGACAACAGTACTAATAATCCAGCAGAAGTGGAAGAATCTATGGGCAACAGTATTGATGCACTTGCAGATGGGGGTATTACGAATTACAGGGGGGCATCTACCGTCGTTGACATTACCGGGGAGCAACCTGTAATCTTAAGGGAAGGGGCTATCCCTTTTGCTCTAATTAACGAGTTAATTACAGTGCAATAACCTTCACAGGAGTCAGTTTTTGAAACTAATAGTGCAGATCCCATGTCTTAATGAAGAAGCTACATTACCAGTTGCTATCAAGGCTATTCCGCGAGTGATTTCAGGTATAGATACAGTTGAAATCCTGGTTATAGATGACGGAAGCAGTGACAGGACATCTCTGGTAGCGAGGGAATGCGGTGCTGATCACATAGTTAGATTCAAAGTCAATCAGGGTCTTGCGCGTGGATTTATGTCGGGGCTTCTGATGTCAGTCAGTCTTGGAGCTGATATTATAGTTAACACAGATGCTGACAACCAATATAATGGAGGAGACATACCAAAGCTGATCCAGCCAATTCTGGAAGGGAAGGCTGATGTTGTAGTTGGCGACAGGGAGGTTGAAACTATCAGACATTTCTCCACATCGAAGAAGATCCTCCAGAAGCTTGGGAGCTGGGTTGTAAGAATAGCATCAGATACACATATCCCCGATGCGGCCAGTGGTTTCAGGGCCTACAGCCGCGAGGCAGCCCTTAGAACGAACATAGTTTCCGGATATACATATACACTTGAAAGCATAATACAGGCAGGTCACAATAGGCTTGCTGTCACGCATATACCTGTCAGGACCAATCAGGTACTGCGTGAGTCCAGGCTTATTTCAAGTGTTCGCAGTTACTTAATCAGGTCAGCATCTACCATTATCAGGACATATGCCATGTACCGTCCCCTTGTTTTTTTCTTTACCATTGGCGTGATTGTCTTTCTGGCAGGACTGGTAGTCTCAGCCAGATATCTCTTTTATTTGTTTCGTGGTGAAGGCGCCGGGCACATACAATCACTCATACTTGCTGCTACATTAATGATGCTTGGTTTTCAGACGATTGTTATAGGTCTTATATCAGATCTTATTGCGGCAAACCGCAGGTTAAGTGAAGAGGCGGTTTACAGATTACGAAAGATGGACAAGGAGGTATAACTGATGGATTCTCTCATTAACAGGATTGAACGTAAGAGTGCGCGACTGGGGATAATAGGGATGGGATATGTCGGACTCCCGTTAGCCCTGGAATTCTGCAAGGCAGGTTTTGATGTTACCGGCATTGACATGGACAAGAAAAAGATAGATAAAATTATCAGGGGTGAATCTTATATAGAAGATGCAAAGGATGCTGATATTGGAGCAGCCGTCAGTCAGGGCAGGCTTCATGCTACTACTGATTTCAGCGTCTTAAAGGAACTCGACACAGTAAGTATTTGCGTCCCTACGCCACTCAGAAAGACAAAAGACCCTGATATATCTTACATTCTAAGTGCGACCCAGCAAATTGCCAGATATCTTCACGCAGGTCAGCTCATAGTACTTGAGAGCACAACTTATCCGGGTACAACTGAAGAGATTATCCTTCCGGAACTTGAAAGCAAAGGGCTTAAGGTTGGTGTTGATTTTTTTCTTGCCTTTTCACCGGAACGTATTGATCCGGTAAATGTACATTTTAATACCAGGAATACGCCTAAGATCATTGGCGGCGTTACTGAGAAATGCACCGAGTCTGCTGCGGCCTTATACAGTAAAGCTGTAGATATGGTCATTACAGTAAGTTCCACCAGGGCTGCAGAGATGGTAAAACTTCTTGAAAATACGTTCAGGGCAGTAAACATAGGTCTTGTAAATGAAATAGCAATTATCTGCAACAAACTTGGGATGGATGTCTGGGAGATTATTGACGCAGCTGCAACAAAACCATTTGGTTTCATGCCGTTTTACCCTGGTCCCGGGCTGGGTGGACATTGTATACCCGTTGACCCTCACTATCTTTCATGGAAACTTAAGATGTTTAATTATAATGCGCGGTTTATTGAACTTGCGAGTGAGGTAAATACAAATATGCCTTACTTTGTGGTAAGTAAGGTATTCGATGCATTAAATGTTCAGAAAAAGAGCATTAACGGATCGAAGATTCTTGTTCTCGGAGTAGCATATAAGAAAGATGTGGGTGATGTACGGGAGTCTCCTGCCCTTGACGTAATCAGATTACTTAGAGACAAAGGTGGATTGATCTCATACAATGATCCTCATATATCACACCTTCATGAAGAAGGCATGGACATCTCATCAACCGACCTGAGTGATTATTCTGCGTTGAGCAATTACGACTGTACAGTAATTGTTACAAATCACACATCCTATAATTACCAGAAGGTGGTTGATTGTTCAAAGATTATAGTTGACACAAGAAATGCTACAAAGGGTATAATATCTGACAAGATCGTTAAGTTATAGGGGAACTTACATTGGAAACTTACTTAGTTACCGGCGGGGCTGGCTTTATAGGATCGAATATAGTTGATAAACTTCTGAGCCAGAATCACAATGTCAGAATCCTCGATAATTTCTCTTCTGGTAAGAAGTCTAACATAGAAAGGGTTATCAGGAATAATTCTCTAATCCCGGAGCGTGATTATTTATTTGTCAGCAGCAGTGAGCTGCGTGTACGCCCTGCCAAATATCCCCGGCTCTATGTGATTGATGGAGATCTTCGGGAGCATGATACCTGCTGGAGGGCTGTATCGGGTGTAACATATGTAATGCATCAGGGTGCAGTACCATCAGTACCGCGTTCCATAACAGACCCTGTTACTACAAATGATGTTAATATCAGGGGGACTCTTAACATATTGATAGCATCCAGAGATGAGGGGGTCAAGAGATTAGTACTCGCCTCGTCGTCTTCCGTCTACGGTGACACCCCTGCACTTCCAAAAGTTGAGACAATGCCTGCGTCGCCTTTATCCCCATACGCGTTGAGCAAGCTTACTGCAGAATATTATGCTGTGTTATTTAATAAACTCTATAGTCTATCAACCGTATCGCTGCGTTATTTCAATGTATTTGGTCCCGGGCAGGACCCTCAGTCACAATATGCTGCCGTAATACCAAGATTTATCACTGCACTCATAAAAGGTACTCCTCCCACCATTTATGGCGATGGTGAGCAATCGAGGGACTTTACATATGTCGAGGATTGTGTCTCAGCTAATATTCTTGCTTGTAATGCTGAAGGGGCATCCGGCAGGGTGCTGAATATAGCCTGTGGCACCAGGACGACTTTAAATGACCTGTTTAAAAAGATCTGCAAAATCACCGGCGGTTCAACCGATCCCGTATATGAATCCGCCAGGCCAGGAGACGTAAAGCATTCGCTTGCTGATATTTCTCAGGCTAAGGATGTCCTTAAATATTTGCCCGCTTATAACATAGATGAGGGACTTAAAAAAACGGTAGATTGGTTTAGAAAAAATTCATAGTTTTGAGTATTTCTCAACAATAAGCCTCTCTGCCATCTCTATCTCATAACCTGAGAGATCCTCAGATTTAAGTTGAATACCAAAAGCTTCTGAAAATCCAAGGGAAAATGAAGCTATCAATAAATTAACACAGCCCAATAAATCAGAATCCAGACCATAACCGCCAGAACCATCCGGCCTTTCATTCGGAGCCTGTTTCAGAACCTCCTGCAATGAAATAGAGGCCGGGCCATTTTCCTTTGTTGACCCGTTGATCAGTATTGAACCATGCTGTAGAAATATATCAGACCAACGCCTTTGTGCGCTACCTATCAGTTTTTTCCCTCGAATTGTAATTTCATGTCGAATAGCTGTATTAAAGCATAGTCGTGCCTTGTGATACTTAGTTGAACTGTCTTTTCTTCTTTTCAGCTCTCCAGCAGGGTCCGGATTAATACCAAGATGCCTTAGACCTGTAGTAAGGGCATTTGCTATAACAGAATAAGTTCCATTAATATTTTTGGGAAACAGGGTATTGTCTGTCCTTGAAACCACACTGTAGCTGAGATCGCTTCCATGAAACACAGCCCTGCCGCCTGTTATACGGCGTACAATAAATCCATTCATTGTATCATCAGGTTCCTGAAAGTATCCTATTGAAATGCATGGAGGGTTCCATGTATAGAAACGAATAGTGGATGGAAATTTATCTTCTCTTACTGCGATTGCAATTGCCTCATCCACTGCCATGTTATAGCAGCCGTTATTGAACCCTGTGTATATAAGCCGCCAGGTTTGCATAATATCGGTCCGTTCTGTATATCGTTTTTTATCACATGTCATTATATTGAATCAACAAATCGTTAACATTATTTCATAAAAAAATTGTTGAAAATCACATCAAACAAGTTTATAGTAATTTAATACGCTATGATAGTAATTTATTAGGAGAAAACTGATGAGTACAGTCAAGACAGGTAAAGTTATCATACCAAAGAAACACAAAGAGGGAATGTTTGAGATCCGGATGGAGAGCATTGGAGGTCTCGGGGCTAATGTTGCAGGTAAGATAATGGCTGAGGCTGGGGTGCTTGGTATGGGACTTAACGGGTCAAATTTTTCATCTTATGGTTCGGAAAAAAAGGGTGCCCCTGTAAAGGCGCATGTGAGATTATGCGATCCTGACACGCCTATAAGGGCCAACAGTCCCATTGAAAGCCCTCACATACTGGCTATTTTTCATGAGGCGCTCATAAAAACGGTCCCGGTGCTCCAGGGTGTAGAGCCGGATGCAACTGTATTGCTAAATACTACAAAGACAACAACTCAGGCGAGGGATTATTTGAAACTTCATGGTGGTTATTTAGGGTGTATTGATGCACTGAACATAGCTATTGAGGAAAATAGCAGGGTCAATATACCTATGCTTGGAGCTATTTGTAAGGTAAGCGGCTTCATTAATGCGGATGCATTACGGGATGCCATCAGAAATGTTTTCGGGAAGAAATATCCTCAGACAGTACCCGGTAATTTGAAGGCTTTCGACAGGGGATATAATGAAGTTAAGATTGAATACTTTGCACCTGATGAGAAATATCCGTATCAGCCTTATGTAAGGAATCCATCACGATTGGGCTATCTAAATCAACCTGTCGGCGGGGTAGTAGTGAGCGCTGGTTTTACGCGGGAGAAAGATCTGAGTCCATCACGTGTTGGTTTTATACCTGTGCTGGATTTGGAAACATGTACCCACTGCGGCGAATGTGATTATGCTTGTCCAGACTATTGTTTTGTATGGGAAAAGGGATTGACGAAGACAGGTAAGGAGGCCATATTCCTGAAGGGAATAGATTACAATTATTGTAAGGGATGTCTGCAGTGTGTCTGGATTTGTAAACCGAATGCCCTTTCAATAGGGAAAGAGAGTGACTACAACGTAGATGACATGAGTGTTCCGCATTCATTTAGAAAAGCGAAGTAAAGGAGGATTTATGGAGGCAGGAGTAAAAAAGGGGGCCAAACAACTGACGGGATTTTTAAGTGGGAATGAAATGGCGGCTCTTGCAGCAAGTCAGATCAATTTCCACGTAATGGGTTATTACCCAATTACCCCGTCAACTGAAATTGCCGAAAATTTGGATGAGATGAAGGCTGAAGGTGAGCATGATATCCTTTTGATTCCAGGTGAAGGTGAGCATGGTGCCGCTGCTATATGTTATGGCGCATCTACAACAGGGGCCAGGGTATTTAATGCTACATCTGCCCAGGGACTGCTATATTCAATGGAGCAATTGCCTGTTCAATCTGGAACAAGATATCCTATGCTGCTTGACGTTGTTATGCGTTCCGTCTCAGGACCGCTTAATATCAGGGGAGATCACAGTGACATTATGATGGCCCTTAACTGCGGTTGGATTATTTTAATGGCAAAGGACCCTCAGTCAGCATATGATCTTAATTTTATAGGTGTTAAAATAGGAGAGCTCGAAGATGTGCGGCTTCCTGTAATTGTTGCCTATGATGGCTTCTTCACCAGCCATCAGAAGCGCAGGGTTCAATATTTTGAAGACAAACAGGTTATTCAGGATTTCCTGGGTTCACATCCACCCAAATATGTTTCAATTGATCCCATGAACCCGGTCACGATTGGACCTTATATGAACGACCCTGACCTCATAAATAATAAGAAGCAGCAATCCATGGCAATGGAAGCAGCATACAATCATCTTGATGACGTTTTTGAAAATTACAGCCAGATTAGCGGCAGGAGATATGGACTTATAGATACATATATGATGGATGACGCTGAAGTTGCACTGGTCATTCTTAATTCTGCCTATGAAACCACAAAAGAGGCGGTTGACAGACTTCGCGCAGAAGGATTGAAGGTTGGCGCCATGATGCCAACAGTAATAAGACCATTTCCTGGCAGGGAGATCAGGAAATGCCTGAAGAAAGTCAAGGCAATTTGTGTGGCTGACAGACAGGAATCGTATGGCGGCTGGGGCGGTAATATGAGCATAGAAATCAAGGCCGCACTGAAAGATGATCCCGATAACAAGACTCTGATTATAAGCCGCATATACGGACTTGGAGGAAAGGAATTCTACATTGAAGATGCAGTAGACTTGATAAGAGAGACCCATAATGTGGCTGTTAAGGGTATCGTTACGATACCATTTGAATATGCCGGCGCAACACCTGGTGACCTTAGTTTTAACCCAGGACAATATCAAAAACCTTTAACGAGGGAAGAGATGACTCCCGGTATTTTAAAGGTAACCAGAGATGATTCCACCGGAGCCTTTGATATTAAAGGTGTAAGTGCAAGGCCATTAAATGAAGTGCAAAAAAGGATTTCACAGGGTCATTCGGCTTGTTCAGGGTGCGGAATATTTCCTGGACTGGATACATTCTTTAAGGGAATTCAGGGAGATGTAGTAGTACTATATCAGACTGGATGTGCAATGGTCGTAACGACAGGATATCCATACACCTCTCATAACGTAACATACATACATAACCTTTTTCAGAGCGGCGCACCGACCCTTGCCGGCGTAGTTGAGGGATTCAAAGAAAGACAACGGCGTGGTGAGATACCTGCATCAGAGGATATAACGTTCGTAATGATAACGGGTGATGGAGGAATGGATATAGGTATGGGGCATGCTATTGGTACTGCCTTGAGAAATCATAAAATGATTATTCTTGAATATGACAATCAGGGTTATATGAATACCGGGGCACAGTTGTCATTCTCTACCCCAATGGGGCATGCAACATCTACATCTCATGTCGGGCCATATCAGTCCGGCAACAAGCTCCAGCATAAAGATACAGCACAGATAATGGCAGCGTGTAACATCCCATATGTATTCACCGGAATAGCTACTCAATACAGGGACCTTATAAAGAAGGCAACCAAGGCTCAATACTATGCAAAGAATGAGGGTCTTGTCTATGGGAAAATTCTTATTGCATGTCCACTTGAATGGAAGAGTGAGGAAAGAATTGGACTTGAAATTATTCAGGCAGCAGCTGACTGCTGCTTCTTTCCTTTATATGAGATAGAGCATGGGATAACGAGTATAAGTTATAACCCGGAGGAAAAAGGTAAAAAGGTACATGTAACAGAGTGGCTGAAACTAATGGGTAAGTCCAAACATCTCATTAAGTCAGATTATAAGGAGGTTACTGAAACCTTACAGAGAGAAGTAGACAGGAGATGGGAGAGACTTAAGGCAATGGCAGCTCATCCTTTGTTATAATAATTACCTGGATCAATAAACCCATTTATGTCAAACATTCTCCACTCAACCCGTGAAATAAATTGTAAAGTTGTTTATTACGGACCGGGACTTTGCGGCAAAACAGCCAACATCCGGTATATTTATAACAATACCAATCCCGAGAGTAAGGGGAAATTAATATCCGTATCCCCTGAGACAGAACACACACTATTTTTCGATTTTCTTCCCATTAATCTTGGTACCCTCAATGGGTTTAAACTGAAGTTCCATCTACATACTGTCCCTGGACAGATTTTCTATGACGAAAGCCGGAAGCTGATTTTAAAAGGAGTGGACGGAGTTGTGTTTGTGGCAGACTCTCAGATAGAGAGGATGGATGCTAACATCGAAAGTTTAGACAGCCTGAAAAAGAATCTTTTTGAGCAGAATATTGATGTTAACCATATCCCGATTGTGTTTCAACATAATAAGAGGGACCTCCCAAACATTCTTCCTGTTGAAGAAATAGACAGGATTATTAACTTCAGAAGCTCACCTTATTTTGAGGCTGCCGCCGTTAATGGTGAAGGGGTGTTTGAAACTCTTAAGGAAGTGACTCGAGAAGTAATAGGAAAGTTAAGAGAATCCATTGAATGAAAATGACACGATTTTGTCTGTTAACCCTTCGACAAAGCAATTGACTTATATATTAATAATTATATATAATATGACGGTTTTAAGCTGATAATCCCCGGTAGCTCAATAGGCAGAGCGAGCGGCTGTTAACCGCTAGGTCGCAGGTTCGAGCCCTGCCCGGGGAGCCAATGGGAGGAGTGTATTGAAAAAAAATAATTTCACATCATTAATTAAGAAGGCACTAATAATATCTGCCGCTCTATCCGTATGCTTTGTTGTCAACAGTTATGCGGCTGAAGACGCAATTGATTCTAATGCCATTCTGGTGCTGGAGTCTGTTAGGCAGAATTATTATGCACATGAACGGTTAATATCACTCAAGAATAATTACGCAGTAAATATCAACAAAAACGTCCCGGCAAAAATGTGGTTAAACAGGGTTGATTCAAGTGAAGTTAATATGGTAACGAATCGTTTCACCGGTGAACAGCAGGATGCCGTTATTATTAATGGCAAGAAGTATTTTGCCAGTGGAAAAGAATATCGGTTTAACTTACAGGAGAATTCGTCTCTGCTGTATTCGAAAGATCCCCTTACCAGCAGGGTTGTTGATAAGGCTGATGCTGTGGCCTATTCTGATGCGTCAGGCAGGATCTTATATTTTGAATCAAACGCATCATTTGAGCGTTTTGTGGAACTTGCAAACTCAGATGCTCTATATGGTTACTCTAAATAGTGTTTGACATAAGCTGAATATATGGTATAAATAAAAAAGTAAATTACATAAACGAATGACCACCGATAAGAGCAAACTACCGGCAACGGTAGGACGCATAGCCACCGGCCCTCATAAATGAGGGTAGCGGGGCAGCCGAAGTGTCTAATGGACCTAAAGCCCATTACCCATCTGGTGGTAATGGGCTTTTTTATTTCCCCACTTCGGCCGCGAGGGGAAAAATGAAGGTAGTTCTAAGCATCATCATAATGATCACCTTAATGGCCGCACAACCGGTTAAGGCTTTTGAATCAGGGATAATTGACATAATTCAGGTTGGAACAGCATTCGCAACTAACCTGACTGTTCATGAGTATGGACATGCAATAGTAGGAAGTTCGGTCGGTGCTGAGGGGATTTCAGTATCATTTCTAAACAAACGAAAAAACAACCTGTTCCTTGGCTATACATCTACAAGTAAAATTGATGCAAATGCTTATCCCTCCTTTGCACTTGGAGGTGAAGTTGGTGCTAACATGAGTTTCGAATATGCCCTTCACAGGTTCCGGAAGGAACCGACGACCTACAATAAGGCACTTCTATTTTTCAGTGGAACTGACTTTCTGTGGTACTCAGTTTATGCATATTACTTTAACGAAGATAATATTGATTCTGACCCAAATATCCTTCATCGAGAGACCGGTTTAAGCAAAGATGCCATCCTGGCAGCGGCTGTGACTCAGTCTATGCTTAATAGTTACAGGGTCTATTCAGGAAGTGACGCTGTTATCCCCTTTCTGACATTTGATAAAGATGCAATTGGTTTTCATGTTAAGGTCTCCTTCTGACTCAAGTAACGCACTATCTAATTAATAAAATAACTTGACAGATACTCATTATCTGCTTTATAAGTATACAGTATAAATCAGGTGTGCTTGAATGATGAGTTCTAAGCCAAGAGGGAACCCTGTGGAAATCAGGGGTGGTCCCGCCGCTGTGAATGGGGACGATAGCTGCGAATTGCCACTGGGGTGTTGAGACTCCCGGGAAGGCGCAGTCAGTAGGTTGATCCATAAACCAGAAGACCTGCCTGAACTACAGAGTATTGTAACCTCCGGACGAGAGGTTGCATAGTCTAACCTTTTGGGTGAAGAAGCAGGGTGCAATCCTCAGGGTCGTTATCATTGGCCTTGGGGATTTTTTATGTCTATCATGAAACTCGTAAGCGCTCCTGTTCACATCAGAAGACTCAGCATATTTATTCTCCTCGTTGCATACCTTCTTCTTTTTTCAGGATCTTACATTTGTGCCGAAACCTTTACGGATGGTACAGGAAGAAAGATTGAACTCTCCAAAAGACCTGAGCGAATTGTCTCGCTTGCACCTAACATTACCGAGATCCTTTTTTCTCTGAAATTAGGAGATAAAATCGCAGGCGTCACAGATTTATGTGACTATCCTGAAGAGGCAAGAGATAAGCCTAAGGTAGGGTGGCTTATAAGCCCGAACATCGAAAACATCATCTCAATGAGGCCTGACATCGTCTTTGCAACCACAGAAGGGAACAAACCTGAAATAGTGGATGAACTTGAACGAATGAATATAAAGACCTATGTTTTAAATCCTCATAATATTAATGATGTGATTAATGATATCTCTGCTATAGGAGATGTAACAGGTCAGAGAAAGGAGGCCCGGGAAATTACAGCTTCACTAACCCGGCGAATTGATTCAATTAAAAAAAAGGCATCTATTGGCAAGCCAAAGAGGGTAATTTACCTTATCAGTACAGACCCTGTAATATCGGCAGGTCCAGGGAGTTTTATTCATGACATTATCCTCACTGCAGGCGGGTTTAATGTACTATCAGACTCACCCATTCGCTATCCTCGCATAGATATGGAGGAGCTAATATTGAAGGACCCGGAGGTTATTATTGTACCTGTTGACCTGATAGGACAACTTCAGGGATGGAAGAAAAGATGGGGAGGTATATCGGCCATAAAAAACGGTATGGTGTATACAATTGATCCGGATATTGTAAGCAGACCGGGACCAAGGATTATAGATGGACTTGAACAGGTACATGAATATATCCGCAATAATCCGGATATCAATAACAAAGCAGGTATTAAGAAAAAACCATTACAATGAAAGGACAGGTATAAATCAGCAACAAATCAGATTCTATTCCTATCATGCAAACATTAACCTTAAAGCGATGGATCTCGTCCATATCCATCTTATCTTTACTTTCTCTTATTGTATCGCTGGCCTTATTATTATATGGCTCAGATGCATTAAAACCCTATGATGCACTTATTGGGCTTAAGTCCTTTTTCACCGGTAATATTCAGTCAGAAACGGTTAAAACAATCCTTTTTCAGGTCAGGCTTCCCAGAATAATACTTGCACTGATTACGGGAGGCGCCCTCGCAACCGCTGGCGCTGGATTTCAGGCCATACTTAAGAACCCTCTGGCCGATCCATATGTTCTTGGAATTTCGAGTGGAGCTGCATTAGGCGTAATTGTATCACTCTATTTAGGCGTATTTATAAGTATAGCTGGAATATCGTCAACAATGGTATTTGCATTTGCCGGAGCAATGCTGACACTGTATATTGTTTACAGACTCGGTACTGTTGATAATAAGATTCCTCCTCATACCATGCTTCTTTCAGGCGTCATGGTTAATGCAATAATATTTGCCGCGATTCTGATGGTCGTTTCAATCAGCGATTCACTTAACCTGTATAAGATCTTATTTTGGTTATTGGGGTATCTAAGTTCGCCGGACTATTTAACACTTTTAGCAGCTTTTATATTCGCTTTTATCGGTGCATTAATTTTGTTTTCGCAGGCAAAGTCACTAAATATACTTACCATGGATGATGATACAGCCGCTACTCTTGGCCTGAATGTCGAGAGAATCAAAAAACTGGTTTTGGTTGGCGGGGCACTTCTGGTTGCAGCCTCTGTATCAATATGCGGTCCAATAAGTTTCATAGGCATCATGATCCCTCATACAATTCGTCTGCTGGCCGGATATGATTACAGATTCATCCTGCCTGTTTCGATGATAGGAGGAGGTGTTTTTCTTGCGGTTGCTGATACAGTCGCAAGGACGCTGCTTTCACCTGCAGAGATCCCCGTTGGTATAATAACCGCATTAGCCGGCGGCCCCTTCTTTCTATACTTACTTCGGACACGGAGACTGATATGAAATCTGCATATGAGGCCGACAGTGTTTATTTCAAATATTCAGGTCAATGGGTAATAGAAAATGTTTCATTCGAGATTCGTGATGGTGAGTTCTTTGGTATCATAGGTCCTAACGGCTCCGGGAAATCGTCGCTGCTGAAATTGTTATCAAAGATACTCGCACCTCAGGCCGGACAAATATACTTCAGAGAAACAGATATCAGTAAGGTGGGAAGGAGAGAGCTGTCGAGAACTGTCTCATTTATCCCGCAGGAGTCTTCATTTCTTTTTCCATATACAGTTACTGAAACTGTTTCCATGGGACGATATCCGCATCTTAAGGGAAAATTGTTTGAAGACACTTATGACAAAAAAGTAGTTACTGATGCAATGTCATGTGTAGGGATATATTCATTAAGAGACAGGCCCATAACAGATATCTCCGGGGGTGAGAAACAACGGGCAATTATAGCGAGGGGGCTGGCTCAGGAGCCTGATATCCTGATAATGGACGAGCCAACAACATCCTTAGACATTGGTCATCAGATGGAGATATTCAACCTCCTATCAAGATTAAACGTGGAAAGGAAGATGACGATCATAACCTCCCTGCATGACCTGAACATAGGTAGTCAGTATTGTGACAAAATAATGCTGATAAACAGAGGAAAGATCTCTGCAATGGGCACCCCCGATGAAGTCATAACAGAGGTAAATATCAGAAACGTATACGGCTGTAATGTAATCGTGGACAATAACCCTGCATCCGGCACGCCTCGTGTAAGCCTTATACCATTGGATGCCTCCGTTAAATATCATGGTCTAACCGGTACAAGGTCAATATGGGGTAAAGACAAATGTTGAACAGGAAGATACTGATCATTTCATTATTATTCTCCTTTGCAGCACATTTGGCAGTTGCGGCAGTTATTGCGTATATACCTGATGATGTGATCGGGAATTCTGTGGCAGTCCATCAGGACATGGTAATTTGGGGTTATATCCCTGATGTCATTAATCCTGTTAATCAGAATAAAATGATACATATAGGGAGGTCATTACCTGCCAGTCAATCTATTGCTGTAAATACTGACAAAAAAAACATGAAGACCATACTCTCAGGGGACGACAAAAATAGAGCAGATCACCCTGAACTTATATCAGTGGCTCAATTGACGGATGGGCAGGAAAGCCTTCAACAGGTTCAGAATGACCATGTTGAAAGTGGTAATGATAACGTTAAGATGGGAGTAAGCAGCGAAACAGGGGGGGGTAACGGGCTTTCTGATAACGGGGGTAATAAGGGGGACAACAGCTATAATATTAATGCTTTTGGTGAAAGAATCAGAAAGGAGATCGAACGACATAAATATTACCCTGAAATTGCGAAGTCTAAAGGGATAGAAGGGACAGTCTACATAAATTTCTATATAGGACAGGATGGGATTCCTTCCAGTATATATATAGCGAAATCATCAGGTTCAAAAATCCTGGATGATGCCGGCATCAAAACTATCAAAATGATAGGGAAGATTACAAATCTGCATAAGGAGTTACGGGAACTTGATATTGCAGTGCCTATTACATACAAACTCAGCAACTAAATAAGGAGAAAAGGGTAAATGAGCAAACATCTATTTATTGTAACTTTAATTTTCTGTATATTAATTGCAAAACATTCTTTTGCTGAAAGTGTAAGCCTGGATGAAATAATAGTGACAGGTTCAACTACTGCATTACCCAGATCAGTCATACCGGCTTCAGTCACCGTAATCACAGAGAAGGACATAAATGAATCTGGAATATCAAACGTATCAGATTTATTACGTAATGTACCGGGGCTTGATGTAGTTCAGCCGGGAGGTACTGGAAAGGCTTCCACTGTATTCATTCGCGGCGCTAACTCTTCACACACCCTGGTACTGATAGATGGCATCAGGGTCAACAGTCCGACAACCGGACTGTTCGATTTTGCTGACCTGTCAGTAGATAATATCGAGCGCATAGAGATTATACGCAGTCCAATGAGCACCCTTTACGGATCTGAGGCTATGGGTGGCGTAATACAGATATTCACTAAAAAGGGGTCAGTCACCGGCGGCACCGTTTCTTTCGAGACGGGCAGCTATGGGACAACAAAGGAAAGTATTTCAACCGGTATCAGGAAGGACTTCTATGACATAAATCTCACAGCTTCCCGTTTTGACACTGAGGGCTTCTCAACTATAGCATCCGGTTCAGAAAATGACGGTTATGAAAATACTAATATATCCTCGAAGATAGGGATTCATCGTCCAGGCATGACAATGGGCTTTACTGCTCAGCTCACTGAAGCCAGGACTGAGATAGACGGCTTTGACTATACCACTTTTGCAGCAAGCGACGACCTGAATAACAGGACAAACAGACGATGGAGTCTCCTGGGGTTTAACGTATTAAATTCAATGCCAGGTAATTGGGATAACAGTTTTTCCATATCGAATTCACAGGAAAGGATTGAAGGGCTTGATGAGGACACACCTGAAAACAGAAGCAATATAGACACAAGTGTAACTACCGCTGACTGGCATGTCAATATCACGAGCAGTGATGGGAATAAACTTACTTTTGGCTACGAGCGGCAAAACAAGGGTGGCGGTGTTGTATCCTCCGGCGGGACATATCGCAAGTCTTTCAACAATAACGCGCTATATATACAGGACAACAGGAGACTGAATCCCTCTGCTATCCTGCTTGCCGCATTAAGGTGGGATGAGAGCGGATTATATGAGAATGCATTAACATACAGGGTAGGTACAACCATAAATCAGACAAATGAATTGAAGTGGCATGCCCAGTATGGAACTGGTTTTCATGGCCCATCCTTGAATGACCTTTTCTGGCCTGGATTCGGCAATCCTGACCTCAAACCTGAAAAAAATGCCGGGTGGGAAATAGGATTTGAGGAGACGGTTTTCAGCAGTTCATTATTTTCTTTGACATATTATGAGAATACTTTTACAGACCTGATTCAGTGGGATGGAACACTTAAGAATATCGGCGAGGCAACGTCAAAGGGTATTGAGGCAAATCTTGATTGGGACCTATCAACGGTCCTGCATATCAATGGCAATTATACCTATGATGAAACAGAAGATAAAAAGACCAATACCTATCTCTTAAGAAGGCCACTGAATAAATATGGTGCTACATTTACCATTAAGCCCTCCAGCCGCAGCGTATTTGACATAAAATATCTCCACACGGGTAAAAGGTTCGATTTCGACGCTGACTATGATGGTAAACCTGAAACCTTAAAGGCATATTCAAAGTTTGACATATTTGCAAGTTATAAACTCAAGCAGGGCGCTGAGCTCTTTGGCAGAATAGAAAACCTCTTTGACAAAGAATACGAAGAGGCTAAAGGATATGGCACTGCCGGATTTTCCACATATTGGGGCATTAAAATTTCACTGTAACTCAGGCAGATTTTAATTATGTCTTAATCTTCCACTTTATATAATAAGAGTCAGAAAAGAGAGGTGGAAGCCATGAGACAGGAACATTTGCAGAGCGGATTGTTTGAATTGGCAGCAGCCCTTGTAACCGGAACCCTTGCTGTAGTAATATTACACATAATATAGTGCGGTCTTTATGATCGCAATAGTGTGTATAATTGTGATGTTCCGGTTACAAGGAGGGCCAGCGGTTGCGTATTTTATTAATTGAAGATGAGAAGGACCTTGCATTTATCATCAGACAGGGCCTTGAGGAAGAGGGGTATATAGTTGACGAGGCCAATGATGGTGAAGAGGGTCAGTATATGGCCGAAAATTATCCTGCTGATGTAATTATCCTCGACATAATGCTTCCGAAGATTGACGGTCTGACCCTGCTTGGCAATATCAGAAAAAAAGGAATTTCTACACCGGTTGTCCTTCTTACGGCAAGAGATGCTATACTTGACAAGATCAAAGGTCTTGATACAGGGGCTGATGACTACCTGACCAAGCCATTTGTCTTTGACGAGCTCCTGGCTCGAATACGTACACTGATCAGACGCCAGTCTTCTGTAAAAGAATCTGTAATTCGCATAGCTGACCTTGAGATAAATACCTCTACTCATGAGGTCTTGAGAGGCGGAAACCCGGTAACACTTTCAGCCAGAGAATATGCACTGCTCGAATACCTGGCTTATCACAAAGACACTGTCGTAGGACGTACAGATATAGTAGAGCATATATATAATGAAGACAGTGATATGGATTCCAATGTTGTGGATGTCTACATCAATTATCTTCGCAACAAGATAGATAAGGACCATGAACAGAAATTGATTCATACAGTTCGCGGGGCCGGTTACATACTCAAATCCAAACTGAAATAAGTCATCTATGTTTAACTCTATCAGGCTAAAATTAGTAATCTTTTTTTTAATAATCTTTTCCCTCGTTTTCACCAGCCTGGAGGTTTTTCTTTACTTTAAGTTGGAGAATATCATGATTTACCAGACAGAACAGCACTTAAGTTCTACTTTGGACACAATTGCCGGTCTGCTTAAACTCGAGGATGATCATGGACAATTGCAGACGGAACTTATTGAGTTGTCTAATTCGGCACAGGGAGTTTACGCAGAAGAGCTTTCGGGACATTATTATCAGGTAGTCAATTCAAACGGCATAATCCTTGCCCGTTCACCTTCCCTTGGTCTTGCAGAGGAAATCTTACCAGTCAGATTTAACGTTGGGACTTCGCTTTCTGAAACTTCTATAGGACCCGGCAACATCCAAATACGTTTAGTCAGTGCAGATTACAAATTTTCTCAGGGAATCTTGACTTTACAGACTGCTGATTCACTTGAAGGCACCTACACGCTATTAGGCTCATTCAGGAAAATAGTCATAATAACTTATCCTGTCATATTTCTATTGTGCGGAGCCGGGACGTTCCTTATAACAGCATGGGCATTGCGTTCTATAAAATTATTCGCTGACAGAATTGACGATATATCAGAAAGGGACCTGAGCAAAAGGGTAGACGAAGAGGAGTCCGCATATGAGTTGAAAGGTCTGGCATACAGTTTTAACAAGATGCTTGATCGTCTTGAGATTTCATTCAATAAGCAGCGTCAGTTTCTGTCTGACGCTTCCCATGAGTTGAGAACTCCGACATCAATTTTAAGAAGCTACTGTGACATAACACTGAAACGGGATCGGACAGTTGACGACTACAAGGACGTTCTCAACAAAATGAGTCATGCTGTAAACAGGATGTGCGATATAATCAACCGAATACTGACGATATCAAGATTTGACAGCAACGCAATTAGTTTTAAACCCGTAAAGGTTAACCTTAAAGAACTGATTGAAGGTATTTTAAAAATGGTAGAACCAACCGCTGCAAGCAGGGGGATAAAAATAAACAATGCTGTCAATGATGTTTTTGTAACTGGCGACAGGGAAGGCCTTGCCGAAGTTTTTTCAAACATCGTTGAGAATGCAATCAAATATAACAGGCCGGAAGGAACAGTGGATATTCACATAAAAGAAGTAAATGGTGATGCAGTTATAGATGTCGAAGATACCGGTATCGGTATACCGGAGGAAGACAAAGAAAAGGTCTTTGACAGGTTCTACAGGGTAGATGCAAGCCGTGGAGAGACCATAGGAAGCGGCCTTGGGCTGTCCATAGTAAGGGCAATAGTAAAGTCACATGGCGGAAGGATTGAGGTGGAAAGCAAACTTGGAAAGGGGAGTTTATTCAGGGTTTATCTACCGAAAAACTATAATCTAAATAATTAGATGGTGCTGAATTAATCACACAAATGTATCATCTCTGACTTCAGGCCATGGATCTTTATATACTTCAACAACCTGTCTCATGCGGTTCCTTAAATTGACAACTTTACCGGATTTATCTTCTAACAATTCTTCCCTGATGTGCTCAATCCCTACCCGCTCAATGAAATTACTGGTCCTCTCTGTCCATCTTCCGTTCTCTCTGTAGTATTGCAAAAAAACAGCTGTTATGTCCAGCACCTCCTCATACCTGTCTGCGACATCGGCAATAACTCTGAGTTCATCTGTAGTTATGACACACCCAAAGCACGCGGTACAACGTAGCTATAAGAAGGGTGTCATAGGAATAACATACTCCCTTGAAAGCACATTGGATAGCATGACCCGGTTGTAATTAACATAGGATTCAGATCCAAAGACTGAGATATTAAAGTCCCTTGTCTTCTTCAGAAGGTGCTCTATAGTAGCAATCCCACTCATCCCATTTCGTATTACTATTAAATGTCTCTTTTTGACCATCGAAATGTTGTGCCTCCCTTAATACTATTATAATTCAAGTTCCTAACCAGGTGGCGGTAGCTGCATAACTACTCGATTACATTGCTATATTAAATGCCTTTGAATTATTGCTGTTATTAACAGGTAAACCATTGCCACATAATTGTAGTCATTGCAACAATTATGGCTTGTTTCTCTTTTGCAAACTTATTGGCAGCACATATAACATCTCCCTCTGATATTACCCCCTCTATATCTTCTAAACCATACCCGCTATAAATGTTATAATGCCAAGATATGATATTCCACATTGACTTAAAATAAGAAAATTAATTATCGGGATATCTTGACGTATTAAACCATTTTTTACTTGATTATTATATGTGTTTTATTTAGAGTGACAATAGACATAAAAGGGGGACTAAAGGTGGAACCAGAGAAAAAAAGACCGCTTCACGTAGACAAGGAAAAAATGCGGGTGATCATTATTACTTATCATTATAAGATAATTGGAGACGTGTTCATCCCTAAGAGTGGAAGGCTTACTGATTACTTGAACAGGACACTTGGAGGAAGTGATTCCGATTCTTTTGTACCTGTTATTAATGCTGAGTGCTTCTCTATGTCAGATGGACAATTAAAATACATTTCAGACTTTATCAATATAAATAAGACGCAGATTCATCTGATATTTCCTTATAAGAACAACAAATGAAAATAGGTGTTCCAAAGGAGATTAAAGACCAGGAATTCAGGGTTTCAATGGTTCCAGCCGGTGTCGAGACTTTAACGGGATACGGACATACTGTATTTATACAAAAAGGCGCTGGTATTGGAAGCGGCATATCTGACGATGAATATAACACTGCCGGTGGAGTTTTAGTCAATTCAGCGGAGGAATTATTCCACCTGTCAGAGATGATAGTAAAGGTCAAGGAGCCGATCAAGAACGAGTATTCATTGCTTAAAAACGGACAGGTGTTATTCACATTTCT
This sequence comes from Nitrospirota bacterium, assembly GCA_020846775.1. Lineage (NCBI taxonomy): Bacteria > Pseudomonadati > Nitrospirota > Nitrospirota bacterium. The sequence goes on along the minus strand of JADLDG010000023.1, from coordinate 100,007 downwards.
ACACCTCGCAGCAGACCGTGCTCTTACTGAAGCAATAATCGTCAGTGGCGTCACTGCAATTGCCTATGAAACAGTACAGATTGAGAATGGTTCACTTCCGCTACTGATTCCGATGAGTGAGATTGCCGGACGAGTCGCGTCCATCGCCGGCGCTTACCATTTGCAAAGGTCACAGGGCGGCTCCGGCATTCTTATCAGCGGAATACCAGGTGTCTTGCCCGGCAAAGTGACGATTCTTGGTGCAGGAACTGTCGGGCAGAATGCAGCCAGAATAGCTGCGGGTCTTGGAGCAAGGGTTGTTATGCTTAACAAAAGTTTTCAGAATCTTCGATACATTGACGATATCCATGAAGGCAGGATCATGACGCTGTCATTAAATGAACAGAATATCGAAAAGGCAGTGTTGTCGTCTGATATAGTTATCGGAGCCGTCCTGATACCAGGATCAAAGACGCCCTATCTTGTAAGCAGGGATCTCGTAGGAAAGATGCGTAAAGGATCTGTCATCGTAGACGTTTCTATTGATCAGGGAGGCTGCTTTGAAACCTCCAGGCCGACTACACATTCTGATCCGGTATATTGTGCTGAGGGGGTGGTTCATTACTGCGTTGCAAATATGCCCGGGGCATTCCCGCATACATCAACCATTGCCCTGGCCAGTGCGACTTTACCATATATAATTAAGCTTGCCAATCTCGGGTGGAGAAGAGCTGTCAAAGAGGATCCGGCACTTGCAAAGGGCGTAAATATAGCAGAAGGCAGAGTAACATGCGACGGAGTAGCCAACGCCTTCGGCCTCCGCCTCGAGCCGCTCAGTTGACAACAATACCCCGCTCAATTATTATAAGGATCAATAAAAAACAGCATCAGCATGAAGGAGTTTACGTTCAAAAGTGCTTAGCTGCAAGGAAGACGGGCAGATTTGAGATGAGGCGTACTTTATGGTACGTTGAATCTCAAATCTGCCCGTCTGACGCCGCAGATGAGTGCTTTTCAACGTAAACTAAATGTCGGGGCGTAGCGCAGACTGGTAGCGCACATCGTTCGGGACGATGGGGCCGGAGGTTCAAATCCTCTCGCCCCGACCATAATAACTTTGGATTATCATCATGGGCAAACCAAAATCAAAGAAAACAGGTAATATCATACAGAAATCAAAAGATGAAACTTCTGACGAACAGGAGCAGACAGAAGAGGAAGATCTGGATGAAGACTTAGAAGCGCCGGAACCTGGCGAAACCGAAAATGATACTATTTTCTTCAGGGCTGAAGATGATGACATTGATGGTGGTGATGAGAAGTCAGTCAATAACGAAAACAGCATTGAATTAGACGTAATAAGATCATATCTTCATGAGATCAGCCAGACATCACTTCTTACATTTGAGGAGGAGCAGCGCCTTGCGGCAAAAGTAGAAAACGGCGATGAGAAGGCCAGGGATCACATGATTGAAGCTAATCTGAGACTTGTCGTTAATATTGGAAAGAGATATTTAAACCGGGGACTTCCTCTTGCAGATATTATTGAAGAAGGCAATTTAGGGCTTATGAGGGCTGTAGAGAAATTCGATTATTCCAAGGGATTCAGATTCAGCACGTATGCCTCATGGTGGATCAGACAGTCAATAGAAAGGGCCATCATTAATCAGACCAAGACCATCAGACTCCCGGTACATGTAGCTGAACATATAAACAAATTTCTTTCAACCTCAGAAATGCTCATTCAGGAGTTAGGAAGAGAACCCTCAATTAAAGAGATCGCCAACAAAATGAATACCCCTTCTGAAGATGTAGAAGATATTAAGAAGCTTATCAGGAGGACATATTCCCTCGAGACGCCTGTAGGGGACAAAGAAGCTAATATACTTATGGATGTTATAGCAGATGACACTATAATGTCTCCTTCACAGTTTGCAGAAGGCATCAGCACGAGGGAAGAGATTGACAAATGGCTCAAACTGCTTAGAGAAAAGGAAAGAGAGGTAATTAGTCTCAGATTCGGTCTGGAAGGGCAGGAGGCTATGACACTTGAAGAAATTGGGAATCGTCCTGAATTCGGTCTCACAAGGGAAAGGATAAGGCAGATTGAGTCATCGGCTCTCAGTAAACTCCGTTCGATTATTGCAAAAAAATCTATAAAGAAAGATGAAATATTATAAATAAGGCGGAGGTGATAAAATGGATTTAAAGTCTAAGATTCGTGAGATCCCTGATTTTCCCAGGAATGGAATATTGTTCTATGATATAACAACGCTTCTCAAAGATGCAGGGGGATTCAAGCGGGTAATTGATAAGATTGCCAATTTCTATGACGGCGACGGGATACAGAAAGTTGTTGCCATGGAGTCACGCGGGTTCATTCTTGGCGCTCCGGTTGCCTATCGTCTTGGAGCCGGATTTGTCCCTGTTAGAAAACCAGGCAAACTTCCAAGCGACGTCTATGAAGCAGAATACGAGTTGGAATACGGGTCAGACTCATTATCAATACATCAGGATGCTATAGCGCCGGGAGAACGGGTGCTGATAGTGGATGACCTCATTGCCACAGGCGGCACAGTAGCAGCAACTGTTCAGCTTGTAAAGAAGCTTGGCGGAATCATTAATGGAATTGCATTTTTAATCGAGCTGACCGATCTCAGGGGAAGAAACAAGCTTGACGGCCACAATGTCGTATCACTATTATCTTATTAACATTGGAGACTTTTGCAACAGTACAGGGATATTCTCGTATCCGCATGTCTTAAGCGGAAACCTATATTAAGATTCATCTTGATAGTTCTGATACTTTTCGTTTCCTTCAAGCCAGCCTGTTCAGCATCTCTTTCAGCCGAACTGGGAAAGGATAATGCAGGATTTGGTATCGGGTCTGATTTTTATTTCGGATATGCTTTGATCGGACTTTCAGCAACCTTCATCACTGATGCTCCCTGGAGTTATGTACAAACAGAAAAGACACTTACTGAATCCTGCGACTATTTTAATACTAAATCAGATCCTGAAAACGAACTCAGAAAGAAATGCACACCGAAGGGCAAATTCCATGACGGTGATGAATGGGAGGTCTTTGGAAAAGTGGGCATAAGACTGCCGTTCGTATCGTCAATTTACCTCAATTCGGGATTGGGACTATCAACTCAGAAGACAGCTCAACTTTATGTTTTCTCCGAGGAGTACTGTACTTACCGTGCAGACGGGACATGTCTTCAAAAGGCGGAATATGGCGAGACGTGGGGACAGGTTGATAAAGATTATTTTATGACATTCCTTGGAGGTATCAGCGTAGAGATGAACCGCAGACTCCTTATTAACTTTGACTACCATTCAAGAAGGGGTCTGATTGCCGGTCTTATGTGGAGGTATTGATGAAGTTTAAGCCATTATCTTCAAAGAAGCTTAAGACATATTCTCTTAAGTCCAGAAAAAGCAAGGTGAATATAAGTGACTTTGCCAAGCCGTCACAGGCGGGAAAGTCATTTAATGATTTCCTGACCAGTCTGCCTAATATTCTTGCAGTAAGAGACCTGAAGGAAATTGCATCGCTGATTGCATCTGCATGTAATAATAAGAAAATAGTCATTGCTGCGATGGGGGCCCATGTAATAAAGGTGGGACTTAGTCCTTTGATAATCGGCCTTATGGAAAAGGGGATCATTCATGCAGTTGCCTTAAACGGAGCATGTATAGTGCATGACTTTGAGATTGCCTTCGCAGGAATGACATCTGAAGACGTAGATGCCGAACTATCAAATGGCACGTTCGGCATGGCAAAGGAGACCGGGAGGTATTTGAATAACGCAATAACGTATGGCGCCAGGAAAGGCTGGGGGATAGGAAGATCAACGGGAGAGATGATAAACAATTCAGATTACCCTTATAAGCACCTTAGTATACTTGCAGCAGGGGCCAGACTTGGGATACCGGTGACAGTGCACGTTGCAATGGGTACAGACATAATTCATCTGCATCCGCAAATGGATGGAAATGCTACCGGGGAGGGAAGCCTGAGGGACTTTTTACTATATGCCGGGGTTGTATCAAGGCTTGAGGGTGGCGTCTATCTGAACATTGGATCAGCCGTCATATTGCCTGAGATATTCCTTAAGGCTGTCACCCTCGTTAGAAATCTTGGACATATGGTCCAGAATTTTACGACAGTTAACATGGACTTTATTCAGCATTACAGACCTGTCACAAATGTCGTTCGCAGGCCTACCAGAAACGGCACCGGGAGAGGGTTCACCCTTACAGGCCATCATGAAATCATGGTTCCTCTACTCGCAGCAGCTATATTGGAAAGTCTATCAAAACCTTGACGTAACTGCCTCAATAGTATAGAATTGTCAAACTTAACAGGGACCAATTTTACTTGACCCCTTGCATCCTTAACCAATAGAACCCGTAAAAGAATCTGGCGCTGATTAATGTTTAAAAAGGTCTTGATAGCTAACAGGGGAGAGATTGCCTTAAGAATAATCCGCTCCTGTAAGGAACTTAATATTGCTACGGTGGCAATTCATTCTGAGGCCGATGCCACGACCCTTTATGTAAAGAAGGCAGATGAGTCATGTCTCGTCGGTCCTGGTCCGGTTGCAGGATATCTGAATATTTACAGAATCATTGACCTTGCCAGGCAGAGGGGGGTTGATGCTATCCATCCAGGTTATGGTTTTCTGGCCGAGAATCATGAGTTTGCCGAGGCCTGTGAAGAAAACGGAATCACATTTATAGGGCCCTCTCCAAATGCAATTAGGACGATGGGTGACAAGATATTGGCACGCCAGATGATGATGAAGGCCGGTATATCAGTTGTTCCTGGTATAGACCATGGTATTGGCTCTTTTAAAGAGGCAGAACAAATTGCTTCAGAGATAGGTTATCCTGTTATGCTGAAGGCATCTGCCGGCGGCGGGGGAAGAGGTCTTCGTCTCTGTCATACACCTGATGATTTGAAACGGTGTTATGATCAGGCAAGATCAGAGGCGCTCAAGGCATTCGGGAAGGACGATGTCTACATAGAAAAATACATTGTCTCTCCAAGGCATATAGAGTTTCAGATATTAGCTGACAATTACGGAAACATTGTTCATCTCGGTGAGCGTGATTGTTCAATACAGAGAAGACACCAGAAATTGATTGAGGTCGCACCTTCTCCATTTCTCGATACTGACTTAAGGGATGAGATGGGACAGGCAGCAGTCAAAGCTGCACAAGCCGCCGGTTATTCCAATGCTGGAACGATAGAATTTCTGGTTGACAAAGACAGGAACTATTATTTTCTGGAGATGAACACACGTATACAGGTGGAGCACACCATTACTGAGGAAATAACGGGAATTGATGTTGTTAAAGAAATGATAAAAATTGCTGCAGGTGAGAAACTGGAATTCACTCAATCTGATATTCAAATCAGCGGTGCAGCAATTGAATGCAGAATTAATGCAGAAGACCCCAAAAATAATTTTCTTCCTGTAACCGGAAGGCTGACTGCGTACTATTCACCAGGCGGTTTTGGCGTCAGAATTGATGGAAACGTTTACAGAGGTTATCTGGTACCCCCTTATTATGATTCAATGCTTGCAAAGCTTACCGTTTGGGGACGAAACTGGGATGAGGCCGTTGACAGAACAATCAGGAGCCTTGATGAATTTGTTATAAGGGGTGTTAAAACCACAATACCCTTTTACCGGATGATCATGCGCGATGATAAATTCCGCAAGGGAGATTTTGATACGCACTATATAGATAACAACATAGACTCACTGGTCTATGAAGATGAAAATGACAGGTTAGACCTGGTTTATGCCATAGCTACAGCCATAGCTGCTCACACTCATAGATAAATAAGAGGGCCATTGTGAAAAACAAGAAACGGAAGATACATGTTACCGACACGACTCTCAGGGATGCGCATCAGTCTTTGATTGCCACACGTCTCAGAACGGCTGATATGCTTCCCATTGCTGAAAAGATAGACAAGGCAGGATACTGGTCTGTTGAGATGTGGGGAGGCGCTACATTTGATTCAAGTATGAGATATCTGAAGGAGGATCCCTGGGAGCGCATAAGGCTCCTGAAAGGACATATGCCTAATACTCCGTTTCAGATGCTTCTACGCGGTCAAAACCTCGTTGGATACAGGCATTATTCAGATGACATTGTTGAAAAGTTTGTTGAACGCGCGGTTGAAAACGGAATCAACATATTCAGGATATTTGATGCATTAAACGACTTCAGGAATATTAAGACTGCAGTCAAGGCTACCCTGAAAAATGATGGCAAGGTCGAAGGCACCATATGTTATACAATTAGTCCGGTGCATAGTAACAGCCTCTTTGTTGATATGGGCAAGAGATTAGAGGATATGGGATGCGATACTATATGTATCAAGGATATGGCTGGACTTCTTTCCCCGTATGATGCCTTTGAACTTATAAGTGAGCTGAAAAAATCGTTATCAACACCGCTTCATCTACACACTCATGATACAAGCGGGATGTCTGTTGCGACATATGTGAAGGCGGTAGAGGCAGGTATTGACATAGTAGATACAGCGGTCTCTGCCCTCGCATCAGGGACGTCTCAGCCGCCTGTTGAAACCTTTGCCAATATCATAAATCTTTCATCCAGGTATTATACTGATCTCAACATGGAACTTATATCCGACATTTCAGATTATTTCAGGACGATAAGAAAGAGCTACAAACTCTTTGAGAGTGAATATACAGGCGTTGATCCTGCAGTGCTTATTTACCAGATCCCCGGAGGGATGACTTCAAATCTTGCATCTCAGCTAAGCGAACAGCAGGCGCTTGACAAGATGAAGGATGTATTAAAGGAAGTGCCTATTGTCCGAAAAGAATTTGGATATCCACCACTTGTTACTCCAATGAGTCAGATAGTAGGCACCCAGGCCGCCCTTAATGTGGTAACTGGTGAGCGATACAAAGTCATAACTACTGAAACAAGGAATTATCTTAAGGGGCTTTACGGAAGGCCTCCAGCTCCAATAGACGAAGCCATAAGAAAAAAGGCCATTGGCGATGAGGAATTCATTGAACGGCGCCCGGCTGACCTCCTTGAACCTGAGCTGAAAAAGCTGACATCAGAAGTTGGTGATAAGGCACGAGATATTGATGATATCCTCCTTTATGCACTTTTCCCAAAAGTGGCCCTCGATTTCTTTGAAGCGAGGGAAAAGGGCATTCTGCCTGAGGAGATGGCAGCCCAGGAGAAAGGTACAGTTCCTGAAATAAAGGATGAAGCTGCTATATCACACCTTGCCCCAAGTGAGTTTAACCTGAAGCTTCACGGCGAAACATATCATGTGAAAGTTGGCGGCATGGGGCATCCTGGTGAGGGTGGAAGACCTTTTTTCATTTATGTTGATGACCTGCTTCAGGAAGTTCTGGTCGAATCACTTGTTGAGGTAGTCCCAAGCATATCAGGTGTCATTGATGCGAGGGCAACGGGTCACTCCATCAGGCCTAAGGCAAAAGAACCTGGTGATGTTACAACCCCGATGCCTGGGACTGTAGTCAGGATTATGATAAAGACAGGAGAAAAGGTTGACGCAGGTGATACTGTATTGATAGTTGAGGCTATGAAAATGGAAAATGAGGTTCACACACCAATATCCGGCATAGTTGAAAAGATTTATGTCTCCGAGGGTGACAATGTAAACCCCGATGAGGTGCTGGTACAGGTAAGGGATATACAGGGATAATAATAGATTGAACGCTGATTTTAATATTATCCTCCAGAATATTGCCATAATGGCAATCCCGGTTGTTCTGGCAATCACTTTACATGAGGCTGCTCACGGATGGGTGGCATACAAATTAGGCGACCCGACGGCAAAAATTGCCGGAAGACTGACATTAAATCCAATAGCGCACATTGATCCCTTCGGGACGATACTTCTTCCCATTATTACATATATCCTGGCAGGATTCATAATAGGTGCGGCAAAACCTGTACCAGTTAATTTTGCTAACCTGAGGAATCCAAAGAGGGATATGATATGGGTTGGCGCTGCGGGACCGGGGATAAATATCCTGATGGCATTAATCTGCGGCATTTTATTCCAGTTTCTAATATCACAATCCATGTATATGACATCACGATCGGGCTTTCTCTCATACGTAGTGGTACCACTTATCCTTATGTTAAAGGAAGGAATTAAGTGGAATATTGTTCTTGCTGTCTTTAATCTTATTCCTGTACCTCCTCTGGACGGCAGCAGGATCCTTGCAGGCCTGCTGCCTTATAGGCAAGCGGAATTCCTCGGCAGACTGGAGCCTTACGGACTATTGATAATTTCAGTGCTTGTATTCCTTAATCCTTTTGGTTTTATGACATACATAATATGGCCGATAATGAGCGTGTTAACCAGGTTATTTGCAGGGATGCCGGTATTTTAAGCAATGAGCTGAAGAAGCGATGAGCGATGAGCAATGAGTCATAAGAAGTAAAGGGTGTGTCTCATAAGAGATGATGAAATCCCCCTTAATCTCCCTTTTTCAAAGGGGGAAATTAGTTATCCCCACTTTAGAAAAAGGGGGGAAAGCTTGTCCTGAGCTTGTCGAAGGAGGGGGATTTGAAAGGTTATATTCAAATGAAAAAACGTGTTTTAAGCGGTATGCGGCCGAGCGGGAAACTTCATCTTGGAAATTTCAGCGGTGCACTTGACAACTGGATGAAATTACAGGATGAATATGAATCATTCTTCTTTGTTGCTGACTGGCACGCCCTTTCGACGGATTATGCAAAGACCGGAAAACTCAGAGAGTATACTCACAACATGCTGGTTGACTGGCTTGCCGCAGGCCTGGATCCTGATAAATGCACAATATTTATTCAATCTCAGGTACCGGAACATGCTGAACTCCACTTACTATTCTCAATGATAACACCTTTGCCGTGGCTTGAGAGGGTCCCGACATACAAGGATCAACAACTGGAGTTGAAAGACCGGGACCTATCCACATATGGTTTTCTCGGTTACCCGTTACTTCAGGCAGCGGACATTCTTATTTATAAAGCTGATTTTGTCCCTGTAGGTATTGATCAGCTTCCACATCTTGAATTGACGAGAGAGGTTGCAAGGCGATTTAACTTTCTATATAAACCTGTATTTCCTGAACCTCAGCCTCTGATGACAGAATTTCCCAAGATCCCGGGCACTGACGGCAGGAAGATGAGCAAGAGCTACAATAACGCAATCTATCTTGCTGACACTAAGGAAGATGTATGGGAGAAACTCAGGACTATGGTCACTGACCCAAAACGCATTAAACGTACGGATCCGGGAGATCCGGAAGTATGCCCGGTATTCAGCCTGCACCGGGTCTACTCCCCGCAGGAAATAATTCAACAGGCGGATGCAGGCTGCAGGACGGCAGGAATCGGCTGTATAGATTGCAAGAAATGGCTCAACAGTGCACTTCTTCAAAAATTAGAGCCCATATGGGAGAGACGCACACAGTTTGAATCTAATCCTGACCTGATCAGGGGGATCGTAAACGAAGGGGCAAAACGGGCGCACGAAGCAGCCTTTTCAGTCCTTGAAGAAGCCCGGGATGCTATTGGATTTTAACCGTGATGTCGAAGGAACAGGTCTTTTTATAAAGCCGGAAGTTTCATTGTAAATGTAGTGCCAACCCCATCTTCGCTTTCCACGTTTATCTTCCCTCCATGTGACTCTACAATCCTGCGAGTAAGTGATAACCCTAACCCAAGACCGCGTATCTTCGTAGTATAGAAGGGATCGAAGATATTATTCATTATATCTTCCGGTATTCCTGATCCAGTGTCATTCACCACAACTACAGCGTAGTCTGTATCATTCTCCTTTATGGTCAGACTCTCCACAGTCAGCAAACCTCCCGATTCCATGGCCTGAACAGCATTGATAATCAAATTGATAAGGGCCTGTTTAATAAGCGAGTGGTCAAGATTCACCAAAGGCAAGTCAGGAGAAAGCCGGGCGCTGAGCATTATATTATGCTCTTCAAATGTACCTTTATAGAAGAACAGCAAATCATTTAAAATATCATTCAGATTATCAGGCTTCAGCTCAGGCTTTGCATCTTTTGTAAAATACAAAATATTATGGAGAAGCTTTTCAAGCCGGTCTATTTCGCTAACTATAATACCGGCATATTTCTTTAAAGGGGATTGTTCTTCCAGCCTCTTATATATAATGTTGGCAAAACCTCCAATAGGGACCAGGGGATTTCTCAATTCATGGGCTATAGCGGAGGACATTTTTCCAACGAGCGCAAGTTTTTCAGACTGCACAAGCTCTGTCTGCAGACTCTTAATTTCAGTTATATCAGTAGCAATAAAAATTACACCGAGATATTCAGTACCATGCATGATCGGAGAAAAATGGGCAAGGATAGTCTTATCTAATGCCTTAATCTCAGAAGAGTATGACTTTATCTTTCCTTCCCTCATATCAGAAATTATCTCAGTTGCCTTTGCATGTGCTTTTTCAGAATGGGCGCCTTTAAAATCCTTACCATACCAGTCATCTCTTCTGATTCCAAATATTACTTCAGCTGCGTCATTGATAAGGGTGATTTTATTTTTATTATCCACAAAAACGACGCCTTCGGCTATTCCCCCAAGCATAGCCTCAAGATGGGTCTTACTCTCCCATAACTCCAGCGTCCTCTTCTCAACCATAGTCTCCAGCTCAAGAGAGTACTCCTTCAATTTGAGTTGTGCCAGCTTCCATTCAGTAATATCCTTACTGATTCCAACGGTACCTATTACCTCACCATTCTCATTTCTGAGTTCAGAAATAGAAAGGCTTATATCTATATTCTCCCCGTCTTTTCTTACGAGTTTAGTTTCATAATTAGTAACCATCTTCCCTGCACTGACAATCATAAGAAGTTTCTGCCTGTCATCCTTGTTATAATAATAATCTGACATTAGTGACCCAATTACTTCACTCTGTTTATACCCCAGCATCCGTTCGGCCCCTTCGTTAAATGTTACTATACGGCCATCCATGTCTGTGGTGATTATCATATCAGAAGAGTGCCTGAGGATGCTTTCAAGATAATTCTTTGTTGTCTCCAGCTCTGAAGTCCTTTCCCTTATCATTATCTCAAGATTATTATAAAGGTCTTTCAACGAAGCACTCATCTTGTTGAAACTATTCGCCAGTGATTCGAGCTCATCACCAGTGTGTATATTTATCCTGTAATCGAGATGACCCTGTTCGATCTGTTCGACTCCGCCATGAATGGACCCTACAGGTATTAATACCAATCTTTGGATAAGATAGACGCCAAGGGCACATATTAATAACACAAGAAATGACTCAACTATGAAAAGCATCAGCATGAGCCTTTTTACGGGTGCAAAAGTCTCAGCAGGATCCTGCCTGATGTAGGTATACCATTTATAACCTCCAAGGCTGTCATCACCCAATGAATTCAGGTAGATTAACTCACTGAAACCAACAACTGAGTTCTTGCCGCCATGAAGATCCTCATCCACAAGACTCCATCCGCCTCCCTTACCGGTGACTAATGCAATGAGTGACTGGTCAACGCTATGCTCTTCAGGTGGACGGACAGGACAGATAAGAGATCTGCCGCCTGAGTTAATAATCATGCCATGTCCGGTCCTGGCAAAACTCATGTCAGCAATAAATTTAAAAAACTCATCAACATTCACTATTGTCATGATGGCGCCGACAACAGTGCCGGTTGAAAGGTCCCTGATCGGGATACCTAAGTCCATGGCCCTCTTCCCGGTAAGCGGGTCTGTATATATATCGCTTGCATACACCTTGCCCTCACCATGACTGTTTGTAACCCTCCATCTTTCCTCTTTTGACTGGTCTACCTTGAATCGCCGGCTGCCGGCAATTATCAAACCTTTGGCATTTACAACAAAGAGTCCAAGGTGGACTTCTAATTCTTCAGGAAGTTTCAGATACCGGATGAGATCGGCCTCGATTTTATTTCGGTCATTATTTACAACGGCGTTGATAAGGGATGGGTCGCCTGCTAAAAAGCGAAATGTGATAATCTCTTTTTTTATTGCGGCATCGAAGCGGTCTGAAGACTTTTTTGCAATCTCGGCGAAGTTGCTCCCGATAGCCTCGGTCAGGACATCCTTGACACTGTAATATGTTACCGTCAAGCCAATGATTAAGGCGATAAAACCTGCTATGAGGATGGCTAATAATATTTTCCTCTTTATTCCCATGACATGGCCTTCTAATAAGTTATATTTCTTTGTATCATGTAATATAGCATATTCAGCCCAGCAGGGCCGGCATCAGATTGAAGTCTTATTTAGTATAACCCCCGTAATAGATGCTGGTCAATCCTCAACTCAAATATTAAGATTATTTCTATCTGTTTGAGGGAATAAACTATCTGGTTATATCGTGACTTGAAACAAGACCTGATAAAAGGTTATACTGTATTTATTCACTAATTATTTCATACAGAATCGCTAAGCATCTCTCACATTAGTTTTATAAGGTCGCAGTCTGAGAGGTCAGTTCAAAGAAATTCAATACTATCAGGTTTATGACCAGGAAAGGAAGCCTGTTTGACTAACGGAAACTGGAAATTAGATCTCGGAGCGTCAGCTATTGATAATGGCAGAGTCAGTTTTAATGTCTGGGCACCAAGAATAAATGAATTGTCAGTCAGGATGGTTTCAGGTAAAGGAAAAGGGGATATATCTTTAAAGAAGGATTCATTCGGATATTTTAAAGCTATCGCACTCGATATATCTGCAGGAGACCGATATCTATATGTACAGAAGGGTGGGAATGCATATCCTGATCCGGCATCAAGATTCCAGCCTGAAGGTGTACACGGGCCTTCCGAGATAGTTAACCCTGAGGAATTTAGATGGAGCGATAGCAAGTGGATGGGGCTGTCTCTTGAAGATTACCTGATCTACGAGCTGCACGTTGGCACATTTACAGAAGAAGGCACGTTTGAAGCAGTCATATCAAAGATGGCATATTTACGTGATCTCGGTATAACAGCAATTGAACTCATGCCGGTGTCACAATTTCCCGGCAACAGAAACTGGGGATATGACGGTGTGTACCATTTTGCCCCCCAGAATTCCTATGGCGGTCCAGCCGGGTTAAAGATGCTTATTGATGCATGTCACCGCAATGGTTTAGCCGTAATACTTGATGTCGTTTACAATCATCTTGGTCCGGAAGGAAATTACCTGAACCAATTCGGCTACTATTTTACAGAGCGATACAAGACACCCTGGGGTGATGCCATCAATTACGACGGTCCATTCAGCGATGATGTAAGAAAATATATAATCAGCAACGCCCTTTACTGGATTTCTGAATATCACTTTGATGCTTTGCGTGTGGACGCAATACATGGTATTTTCGATTTCAGCGCCAGACATATCCTGCAGGAGTTGGGAGATGCAGTGCATAGAGAGGCTGATGCCCTGGGAAGAAAGGCCTACGTAATACCGGAAAGCGACCTTAATGATGTACGGGTTATAAGTCCTGAAGACATCGGAGGATATGGTCTTGATGCACAGTGGAACGATGACTACCATCATGTAATTCATACCCTGATAACAGGAGAACATAGCGGGTACTATGAGGATTTTGGCCAGATTGAACAGCTGAAAAAGGCCCTGACAGAAGGTTTTGTTTATTCCGGACAATACTCTTCATTCAGGAGACGCCGGCATGGCAGTTCAGCCAGGGATAGGGAAGCAAAGCAGTTCATAGTCTTTTCGCAAAACCATGATCAGGTTGGAAACAGGATGAAAGGTGACAGACTCAGCCTGACGCAGTCAATTGAGAAGCTCAAGCTCGCAGCAGCTGCTGTGGTATTATCTCCTTACATACCGCTGTTATTTATGGGAGAAGAATATGGCGAAACAGCACCGTTTCAATACTTTGTAAGTCACTCTGATGAGGCTCTTATTGACGCTGTAAGAAAGGGACGAAGTGAAGAGTTTTCCTCCTTCAGGTGGGAGGGTGATATTCCGGACCCCCAGGACATAACTACATTTAAAAGTTCAAAGATCAATTCTGAACTTCATCGCATTGCTGGATCTCATCGTTTTCTTTTTAAATATTATAAGGAAGTTATACGCCTGAGGAAGGAACTACCGGCGCTTTCAAATTTAATCAGAGAAAATACAGATATTAAGGTTATTCCTAGTGAGAAGGGAATCTATATCAGGAGATGGTTTAAAGATAATGACCTTTTCTATGTATTTAATTTCAGTGATGACTGTTTAAAAACAAAATTAAACCTGTCAAAGGGTTTGTGGTATAAACTGCTCGATTCATCGTCAGAAGAGTGGGGGGGGAGAGGAGGTATTTCAGATCAAAGCATAGAATCCAACGAATCAGCAATAACTATTACAATAAATCCGCATAGTGTTATTCTCTTCAACTATAATTTTAAATAAGGAAAATTAATGCCTTTGAAAAAAGATATTACCGCAAGAATACCTGTTTCAACCTACAGACTTCAGTTCAACAGGCATTTCAGGTTTTCTGATGCTAAGGCAATTGTCTCCTATCTCCACACACTGGGTATTAGTGATATCTATTCCTCTCCCTATCTTAAGGCAAGAGAGGGCAGCCTTCATGGCTATGATATTGTTGACCACAGCATGCTGAACCCTGAGATCGGCTCAGAGGAAGAATATGCAGGTCTTATTGATGAAATCAGAAGGCATGGCATGGGACAGAGGGGCTTTATCTGCAGATCCGCATTATATGTCTTTTTACATAGTAGGAGAAAATATCTTGGAAAAGGAGAGCGGATGCCGGATGACTGGCCTATATTCAGTACAACGGGCTATGCATTCCTGAATATTCTGAATGGGATCTTTGTTGATACGGCGAATGCACGGGATCTTGATGAAATCTATACCAAATTCATCAAATCAAATATTAATTTAAATGAGATAATTTATGATAAAAAGAAATTAATCATGCAGGCAGCAATGTCAAGTGAGGTGCGTACACTGATCATGATACAAAGAGGGGTGAGGATCTAAGGGCGAGGATCAATGTTATTTCAGAGAATCCTGATAAATGGAGAAACTGCCTTTTAAGCTGGAGACGATTGAATAAGAAAAAGAAGGTTGTTCTTGATGGTCAGGCGGTTCCTGATTTCTATCAGGGTACGGAGCTTTTGGATTTCGGTCTTGTAGACCCTGACAACAGAAGACCTGTTGATTATTCAGCCAGATCAGCAATTCTGGAGGAGCTTATTAAGCGTGAGGCCGGCGGCACTCTTTCAGAGTTTGCCAGGGAGTTGACCTTGAATAAGAAGAACGGATAGATTAAGCTCTACCTGATTTACAAGACGCTTAATTACAGAAGGGAACACAGGGCTCTGTTTGAAGAAGGAGAGTACATGCCTCTTGAACCATCAGGCGAAAAGGCAAATAATATTGTTTCCTTTGCGCGGGTAAATGGGGAATCGAGGACAATAGTTATAGCGCCCAGATTTTTTTCAAGACTTGTCATACAACCGGAGGATCTTCCCCTCGGAAAAGTATGGAGTGGTTCCTTTATTTCCGTGCCTTTCGCAGTATCAGGAGAGATGTATAGAAATATTTTTACAGGGGAGTTGGTTGATTTTATAGTAAATGATAATTTACCTGTAATTTCCCTCGATAAAGTACTTACTAATTTCCCTCTGGCCCTACTGGAAAGGGTAATCTGACATTAATAAGCAATCAAGGAGAGATGATATGACTTTAGATGGAAAAAAACGAATAGTTATAGAGAATGTTGAACCGGAGATAAATGGAGGAGAATTTCCAATCAAACGCATATGCGGAGACAAGGTGTTTGTGTATGCTGATATATATGCTGACGGTCATGATGAGGTTTCAGCACTTCTAATGTACAGGGGACCTGGCGACAAAGAGTGGCTCGAAATGACAATGAGGCCTGTTGGAAATGACAGGTGGGAAGGGGTGTTTTCGGTAGAAGACATCGGTATGTACCATTATACTATCCGCGGTCAAATTGACCATTATTTAACCTGGCTGCATGACCTTGGGAAAAAAATTGATGCTGGCGTCAATATAGAAGTAGATTTATTAATCGGCCCCGGACATATTAATAGCGCCGCATCAAGGGCAAAAGGCGAAGAAAAGAAAAGACTAAAGGAATGGGCAAAGGCAATCAGCAGGATGAAAGAGACAAAAGAGATCCTATCGCTTGCTGGGAATGATGAGCTTATGAAATTGTTGCAGACATATTACGACAGGGATCGTGCTACAACCTGCCACAGAGAATATTCTGTTTCAGTTGACAGGAAGAAGGCCCTTTTCAGCACATGGTATGAACTGTTCCCCAGGTCATCGGGTACCGGGTCTCAGCTTCACGGCACATTCAAGGATTGTGAGGCCCTGCTGCCTGACATTGCCGGGATGGGTTTTGATGTAATGTATCTGGCTCCGATCCACCCTATCGGGAAGATAAAGAGAAAAGGTAAAAACAATTCAACTGTTGCAGGAAAAGACGATTATGGCAGTCCGTGGGCGATTGGTTCTGACGAAGGGGGACATAAGTCTGTTTCTCCACTTCTAGGCACAATTGATGACTTCGAGAAACTGGTACGCAGGGCAAAGGATTTCAATGTTGAAATTGCAATGGATATAGCAATCCAGTGCGCCCCCGATCATCCTTATGTAAAAAAGCATGGCAATTGGTTTACGTGGAGGCCGGACGGAACAGTACAGTATGCTGAAAACCCTCCTAAAAAATATGAAGATATCCTTCCACTGAATTTTGAATCGGAGGAATGGTATGAGCTGTGGAATGAGTTAAAGGAGATATTCCTCTTCTGGATTGATAAGGGTATCAGGATTTTCAGGGTTGATAATCCCCATACCAAACCCTTCCCGTTTTGGGAGTGGCTGATAAGAGAAATCAGGAGTGATTATCCGGAGGTAATCTTTCTTGCGGAAGCATTTACCAGGCCAAAGGTCATGTACAGACTTGCCAAGACCGGCTTTACCCAGTCTTATACATACATTACCTGGCGAAATACGAAGAAAGAGATTATTGAATATCTGACTGAGCTGACAAAGACAGAGGTGAGAGAATATTTCAGACCCAACTTCTGGCCGAATACTCCGGACATCCTTCCGGAGCATCTTCAGAATGGTGGAAGGCCGGTTTTCATGATAAGGTATGTCATCGCAGCAACCCTTTCATCAAATTGCGGTATATACGGCCCGGCCTTTGAATTGTGCATAAGTGATGCACTTCCGGGTCGGGAAGAGTACGTGGATTCAGAGAAGTATGAGATTAAAAAGTGGGACAGGAACAAGCCTGGCAACATCAGAGATTTTATTTCAAGGGTCAATCTTGCAAGGAAGGAAAATCCGGCGCTTCAATTGACAAATAATCTTAATTTCTATGTAGTTGATAATGACAATATACTCTTTTTTGGAAAGACCAGTGAGGACCTGTCTAATATTATTATTGTCGCTATCAGCCTGGACCCATATAATACACAATCAGGCTGGGTAAATGTTCCTGTTAATGAATTTGGGATAGAACCGGATCACCCATATATGGTTCATGACCTGTTAAGCGATGAAAAATACATCTGGCAGGGAGACAGAAATTATGTGGAACTAAATCCACATAAGTCCCCTGTGCATATATTTAAAGTCAGAAAGAGGATGCGGAACGAACGGGATGTTGACTATTTCTTTTAAGGAGGGTTGATGCGAAAAAAACGTGAAGTTGTTCTTGAGGATGACCCCTTATGGTATAAGGACGCTATTATTTATGAACTGCATGTAAGGTCATTTCACGACAGCAACGGTGACGGTATTGGTGATTTCAAGGGGCTTACAGAAAAACTTGATTATCTTGAGGACCTCGGGATAACTGCTGTATGGCTCCTCCCATTTTATCCATCTCCCCTAAAAGATGATGGGTACGATATTGCAGATTACCTTGAAGTAAACCCGGATTACGGGACGCTTAAAGAATTCAGGCAATTCTTACGCGAAGCCCACAGCCGTGGAATCAGGGTCATTACTGAAATAGTATTAAATCACACATCTGCAGAGCACATATGGTTTCAAAAGGCCAGGAGGGCAAAACCCGGTTCTTTCTGGAGAGATTTCTATGTCTGGACAGATACCACTGAGAGGTATAAGGATGCGAGGATTATATTCAAGGATTTTGAGACATCCAACTGGACATGGGATCCTGCAGCCGGGGCGTACTACTGGCATCGCTTCTATTCTCATCAGCCGGATCTTAATTATGACAACCCTCACGTCCGAAAGGCAATGCTCAGGGTTGTTGATTACTGGCTTGGCATGGGAGTGGACGGAATTCGACTTGACGCAGCGCCGTATCTATTTGAGCGGGATGGCACCAATTGTGAAAATCTTCCGGAGACACATGACTTTTTAAAGTTCCTCAGGAAGCATGTTGAGGAGACTTTTAAAAACAAGATGCTTCTTGCTGAAGCAAACCAATGGCCTGAAGATGCGGTAGCCTATTTCGGCGATGGGGATGAGTGCCAGATGGCCTTTCACTTTCCTCTGATGCCGAGGATGTTCATGTCAATATGGATGGAGGATAAATTCCCTATTATTGATATCTTTGAACAGACACCGTCTATTTCAGAGATCTGTCAGTGGGCGTTGTTTTTACGAAACCACGATGAACTTACCCTTGAAATGGTTACAGATGAAGAGAGGGACTACATGTACAGGGTCTATGGAAAGGATCCGAGGGCAAGGATAAATCTTGGAATCCGTCGCCGCCTGGCGCCACTTCTTGGAAACCACAGGCGAAAGATAGAACTGATGAATTTTCTCCTCCTCTCTCTTCCCGGAACTCCGGTTTTATATTATGGAGATGAAATAGGGATGGGGGATAATTTTTATCTGGGAGACAGAAATGGGGTCAGGACCCCTATGCAATGGAGCGCCGACAAGAATGCCGGTTTTTCAAGAGCAAATCCTCAGAAGCTTTTCCTGCCTATCATTATTGATCCTGAATATCACTATGAGGCCGTTAATGTGGAGACTCAGCAAGGCAATCAGGCAGCGCTGCTCTGGTGGATGAAGCGGGTCATCACTATGAGAAAGCATTCCAAAGCGCTCGGAAGAGGGGAAATAGAATTTCTCTATACAGATAATCCAAAGGTTATTGCATTTATTCGTCACTTTAATGATGAAAATATGCTTGTTGTCGTAAACCTTTCGAGATTTTCTCAGGTCGTTGAGATTGACCTTTCCACGTATTGCGGATATCTCCCTGAAGAGGTATTCAGCAGAAATCGCTTTCCGGCAATTAAGGAAACCCCGTATGTGCTGACCCTTGGGTTTTATGATTATTACTGGTTTACGCTGAAAAAGGAAGATGATTTAATAAGTCAGTGTAATATTGAGACAATTCCACATTTAAATTGCCATGGCGCATGGGGGACTGTCTTGCAGGGTAAGACGAAAGAGCAGCTGGAGAAAGAGATACTTCCCGTCTACATGTTAAGACAGAGATGGTTTGGAGCCAAGGCACGACAAATTCAACAGTCAAGGATATCCGAAATCATTCCAGTGGGGAAGAATGCGACAATAACTTATATGCTGTTTATTGAAGTGCAGTATTCAGACGGACTTCCTGAGACTTATCTGTTGCCTGTCTCTTTCGTATCAGGAGAAGAGGCCGATAGGCTCAAGATTGAGATACCTTATGCGATTCTTGCCATACTCATGACCGATGATACAGAAGGGATAATATATGACGGTATCTACAATGAGGAATTCAGAAAAAACCTATTGCTCATGCATTCCAGCAGACAAGGAATAAAGGGGCTTAAGGGAGAACTTACTCCCCTGGCCGGGAAATATCTGAAAACACTAACCCTCAGTGCTGAAGAGCCTCTTTCTGAAAAAAGTCAGGTTTTCAAGGCAGAGCAGAGTAATTCATCACTTTTGTATGGTAATCATCTTATTCTTAAACTATACCGCCGTCTTGAAGAGGGTATTAATCCTGAGATGGAGGTTGGGCGCTACCTTACTGAAACAGCTGCTTTCACAAATATTCCGCCATTTGCCGGTGCACTGGAATATCGAAGAAAAGGTAATTCTAATACGGCAATCAGCATCCTCCAGGGGTATGTCCCGAATCAGGGAGATGCATGGAGGAACAGCATAGATGCGGTAGAGAGATATATAGACAGGGTGCTTTCAAGGAGAGATGTAATAGAGCAAGTACCTGCGGTACCATCATCGTTTGTAAAAATTGCATATCAGGACGAGATGTCTCCTGCTTTGACTGAGCTGATATTCGGCTTTTATCATGAAATGGCCGGCCTCCTGGGTAAGAGGACAGCTGAGCTTCACCTGGCACTTTCTTCGTGCCAGGAACCTGATTTTTCTCCGGAGCCTTTTTCAGTTCTCTATCAGAAATCAATCTATCAGTCAGTACAAAGTCTTACAAAAAGGGTTTTTCAAACACTGAGAAGAAATCTTAAAAACCTTCCCGAGGCCATAAGGCCGGAGGCGGAAGATTTCCTGAGCCTTGAAGTGAAAATAGTTGATCAGTTCAAGGCCATCCTCCGCAAAAAGATATCTGCGATGAAGATAAGGGTTCATGGAGATTATCATCTTGGGCAGGTATTGTTTTCCGGTAAGGACTTTATAATAATTGACTTTGAAGGAGAGCCTGCAAGGCCTGTAAATGAAAGGCGGCTTAAGAGATCTCCTGTAAGAGATCTGGCAGGTATGATAAGGTCATTTCATTACGCAGGACATTCGGCACTTTCCAAATCGTCTTCAGTGCGTGATGAGGATTTACCATTACTCAGACCCTGGATAGACCTATGGTATGCCTATGTTGGAGGAACATTCTTACGCTCATATCTGGATACTGCCGGAAATGCATCGTTTATTCCTGATGACCTGGAGGAGCTTGATATTCTTTTAAAAGTGTTCATGCTGGAAAAGGCAGTGTATGAGCTTGGTTATGAATTAAATAATCGGCCGGATTGGGTACATATTCCCATGAAAGGAATTAAACAATTACTTGATTGAAATATCTTAACTGCTCGGATATATGATATATTATCTGTTTTGGAATAGTCCTGTGTGCTGTGAGGGCGGGGATGGGTTGACCAGGTTATTTTCGAATGGACTCACGTAAGGCAAATGTCTGCGACAGGGAGTAGAGCACCGGCACGACCACGAGGGTCAGCAGGGTGGCAATCGTCAGTCCGAAAATGACTGCCACCGCCATCGGTCCCCACCACTGGGCTGATTCGCCGCCAACCTCAAAGGCTAAGTTGCGAAAGTCGAAACTTACCCCGACAGCCATCGGGAGCAGGCCGAGGATAGTTGTAACGGCGGTAAGCATCACCGGGCGAAAGCGAACCTCGCCTGCCCTGATAAGTGCCTCGCGAAGTTCCATCCCTTCCTTACGCAATTGATTGATATAGTCAATCAGTACGATGGCGTTGTTGACCACCACCCCTGCCAGAGAGATTACCCCGACACCGGTCATAATAATACCAAATGGGGTCGCAGTCACCATCAGGCCTATGAAGACTCCAGTCAGCGAAAGGACGACAGAGGACATGACAATCAGCATCTGTAGCACCGAGTTGAACTGCGTGAGGAGCACCAGGGCGATAAGAAAGATCGCCACAACGAAGGCTTTGGTGAGAAAGTCAGATGCCTTCTGTTGCTCTTCCTGCTCGCCGGAGAAGTTGATCATGTAACCTCCCGGCAGGTCGAGCCCCGCCAGACGGGTCTTCACATCCTCCAATACCGCGTTGCTGTTGCGGCCGGAGGTGTTGGCGGAGACTGTAACCACCCGTTTCTGGTCAATATGGCGGATAGAGCCGAAACCGGCCGCCAGTTCTATCCGGGCTACTGTAGAAAGGGGAACCGGCGCCCCGGTCCCGGTTGGAATCAGAAGATTGCCGATATCTGAGAGATTCTGTCGTCGCTGTTCCGGCAGGCGCGCAATGATGTCATACTCTTCCTTACCCTCGCGGTAAACCCCGAGTTTGCTTCCGCTGATGGCTGCCTTGACAGTGGCCGATATTTCCGAGGTGGAGAGACCCAGCAGTGTCGCTTTTCTGCGATCAATCAGCACCCGGATTTCCGGTTTTGCCCTGGAATAGTCGTCCTTGAGATCAACCAACCCCGGGATATCCTTGATCAGGATCTTCGACTGTTCTACCAGCCCGCCCAGAATCCCGATTTCTTCTCCGCTGATCTCTATATTGACCGGCGGACCTGTAGGCGGACCCTGCTCCTGTTTTTCAACCTTGATCTCAGCCCCGGCCATGGAGGATAGAGCCTCACGTATACGTCTAAGCACGATA
Organism: Nitrospirota bacterium; assembly: GCA_020846775.1. Classification (NCBI taxonomy): domain Bacteria; kingdom Pseudomonadati; phylum Nitrospirota; species Nitrospirota bacterium. The sequence goes on along the minus strand of JADLDG010000023.1, from coordinate 77,637 downwards.
TTGGAGTTCTCATGCCGCTCCTTCCGGTCAACAAAGTCGAGGGAAATCTTGCTTTGATTCGACTGGCCTCCAGCACCCGCGCCAGCTTCGCCACTGGCTGAAACGCCAACCTCTCCTATTATGAATCTCAGCTCCTTTTCCTGCCTGGCCACCTTTTCTACTGCAAGGGCCAGTTGGTTGGAGGTCTCCAGGCTTGCCCCTTCAGGGGCCTTGATATCAACGATGGCCCGATTCGGCTCGGTATCCGGGAAGAGTTCAACCCCGTGCCCCAGCAGGCCATAAGATGTGATTATCAGTATCAGCAGCAGGCTTGACCCGCCGACCACCATACCTCGATGATCCAGTGCCTTCTCCAGAGTCCGGCAATAGATGCGCAGGAGACGCGTCTGTTCGCCTGCACCCGTCATCTGTTTGCGGCCAATGCTCATGAATGATGCACATAGTACCGGGTTGATTATCAAGGCCACCAGCAGCGATGCAGAAAGTACTATGATCAGGGTCAGCGGGAGGTACTTCATGAACTCACCCATAATCCCTGGCCAGAACATCATGGGACCGAAGGCGCAGAGGGTAGTAAGGGTAGAGGTGATCACCGGCCAGCCGACCTCTGTAACCGCCTCGCTGGCGGCTGTTACCCTGTCCTTTCCTTCCTGCATATGCCGGTAGATGTTTTCAACTATAACGATTGCGTTATCCACCAGCATCCCCAGCGCCAGTATCAGGCTGAAGAGTACAACCATGTTGAGGGTGATCCCCAGTGCCTGCAGCACGGCAAATGACAGCAGCATGGAAAAGGGAATCGCCACGGCAACGAATAAGGAGTTATTAAGACCCAGGAAGATGAAGAGTATCGCGACAACAAGTATCAGGCCTGTAAGGATGTTGTTCTCCAGGTCCGAAACCATACTCCGGATATCCTTAGACTCATTCAGAGTAATGGAGAGCTCAACCCCTGCCGGGACCTGCCCACGTGCGACATCGAGTATTGCGAAGACCTGGTCGGCCACTGAGATGATATTCTCGCCTGTGCGTTTTTTTACGGCAAGGGTAACACTGTTTCGACCGTTGAGCCTTGCATAGCTGGTGCGGTCTTCAAAGGTGTCACTGACATGGGCCACATCCGTCAGGTAAACAGGACGGCCGTCTCTGGTTGCAAGCATCAGGCTGTTTACTTCGGCTGGGTCGGTGAATTCACCGGGAATGCGGAGCAGGTATTTACCCTGCCCAAGATCAATACTGCCGCCCGGGATGTTAACATTCTCGCGTTTGACAGATTGAAGAATTTCGGCAAAGGAGAGTCTGTAGGCTGCCATCCTGTCCGGGTTGAATTCGACCCGGATCTCCCGCTCGCGTCCACCGCTTAGATCAACCTCCAGGACACCTGGTATCTCCTCAATCCGGTCTTCCAGTTTCTCCGCTACCCGTTTGAGAACCGTTTCATCAACATCTCCGGAGACAGCTAACATCAGAATCGGAAACTCTGAGAGATTTATTTCCAGGATAGATGGATCGTTTTCAAGGTCATCAGGGAGATCCCCCCTGGCCTGATCCACCTTATCACGGACCCACTGAATTGCGTTATCAATATCAACATCGGGATTAAACTCGATAGTTATCATCGAGGCACCCTCGGCGCTTACCGAGCGTATTTCCTCCACGTCTTTGAGTCCCTTAAGCTTTCGTTCGATAGGAAGTGTGATTAGTGTCTCGATATCGGAGGGCGCCACCCCCTCATAGGCTGTGACCACCAGGACGTTGGGTATAGTAATATCCGGGGACGACTCGCGAGGCAGCGTGATGTAGCTGAAGACTCCGACTACGATGAACATGAGCATCAGGACGAATATGGTACTTCGGTGCCCGATGGCAGCATCAGTAATCCGCATGTCAGATTCCTTCCTCAACTACTGCGCCACCGTCTATGACCAGCTGCTGACCTTTCACGATAAGGCGCTCCCCGGTGGTGATACCATTCTCAATCACTGCCATATTGCCGATAATCGGGCCTACCCTGACCAAACGCTGTTGAGCTTTACCGTCCTTTTCAACAAAAACAAATTTAATCCCGTCACGATCTACCAATGAATAGAGAGGGACTGCTATTACCTTGGAGAGTTTCCTGCGTTTAAAAACAACCTGGACGATCATCCCCGGGCGCATGGATTCCGCCCTGTTATCGACCGCTATCCTTGTCAGGTAAGTGCGGGTAGCAGGGTCAGCCTGGTAGGAGAGGTGGATAATTTCTCCGGATATGCCGGGATCGCTGCTTCCGCCGATTGCAGCTGCAAAGACCTTTGCTTTATTACCCTTTGACAGACCGGCAATGTCCCTTTCAGGAACGTCCACCAGTACTCGCAGCCGGTTGACCTGAATTACGACCGCCGAAGCCTTTCCCTCGGAAACGTGTTCACCCCGGTCAACCAACAACCGGTCGAGAATCCCGTCTATCGGACTGCGAAGGGTGCTTTTGTCCAATGCCACCCTTGATATCCGGAGACGGGCCTTCGCCTGTTCGAATGCCTGACGGACATCTTCTAATTCCTGCTGGCTGACAAGCTTTTCTTCAGCAAGTTCGCGGCGTCGCTCCATGCGTTTTTTCTGCAGTTCGTACTCGACCTGGTCACGGGCCAATTCAGCCTCGAGCCGTTCAGGATCAATGCGCAAAATTGCCTCTCCTTTTTTTACCCTGTCTCCTTCTTTTGGGCCGATCCAGTGAACCGTGCCTGCCATTTCTGCGGACAGTGTCAGGTCCTCCCAGGCCTCAAGTGTTCCCGGGAGGGTAAAGGTCTCATCGAGGTCTTTCAGGACAACCGTGCTGAGAGATACGTTGGTAACCTTTTCACGGGGCGGGGAAGCTGGCAGGGACTCAACACCCTGATTTTTGTTGTTGTTTCCGCAGCCGGTCAGGGTCAGTACCGACAGAAGCGACATGCTGACGAACTGAAGAAGACATGATTTAATGTTTTTCATCATTTAACTCCGGATTATTAACTCTGTATGCAATGCCAAAACGCGTAAATAGTTTGTGCATAGTGATGATCTCAGTCAACGTCAAAAAAGTCTTGACAATAGATCTATATACTGCCAAGCTAATATTATTGCTAAACTAATTATTAGTCAAGCATATTAATAAAGGAGCTGGTATGATTGAGTATGACTTCGAAAAGAGCGTGAGCTACTGGGTGGGTTTAACCTCGCAGCTATTCGAGGTGGCGCTGAACAATGAGCTGGCGGGTACCGGTATTACACTGCGCCAGGTCCAGGTACTTGCAAGCCTTATACTGTTTGGAGAACTTTCTCAGAACGAACTGGCCATGAAATTAAGGATCGAGCCCTCGACGCTTGTGCGTATACTGGACAGGATGGAGCGGGATGGATGGATCGAGCGGTTCGAATCGCCTCAGGACCGGCGAAAAAAAATCATTCGTCCTATGAAGAAGGTCACCGGCAAGTGGGCAAAAATAGTAGAGTGCGGAGAACGCATGGAGAAACGGGCTACTGCCAGCCTGAGTCAGACTCAATTGAAAAACCTGAAAAGCATTCTCGCTGAAATTCGCCGCAATCTTGGTTCTGAAATGTGAATACTGTCATCCAGTACTATTTGCCAAACCGGTTCACCTGCTTTATAATCACAAAATGTTTTTGAATAGTATAGTAATACGTTATGTTATCAGTTTTTTATATCGTATTACAGTGATGATATTCATATGGTGGGTTTTGACTGAGGGAGACACCGGCATGCTCCTGGCCGGCCTGCCTTTCGCCGCTGCTGCAGCTGCCTTCTGGTGTTTTCTTAGCAGCCCTGTTCCTGTCAGGATAGGTGCTCTATTGTTATTTTTTATTTATTTTGTGTGGCAGTCTCTGCGCGCAGGGATAGATGTATCGTTTCGCGTCATGCGGCCGAGCCTTCCGATAAACCCGGCTATAATAAATATTCCTCTTCGGCTGCCGGATGGCCCTGCGAGGGTATTCCTGTCTGACACAATCAACCTCATGCCCGGGACTCTAACCGTTATGATAACGGGTGATATGATCGAGGTCCATGTGCTCGATGAGAATGCCCCTTCGCTGGAACGGGCCCGACTTCTTGAAAATCGTGTTGCGGCTGTATTCGGGCATGTAATTATCTGAGGGGGGACTGATGAACTGGCTTTATTCCGGACTGGCGCTCTTCCTTGTCATGAATATCGCAGCAGGGCTTGCGCGAGTACTTCGGGGACCGACTCATTCTGACAGGATGCTTGCGTTTCAGCTCTTCGGCACAACAGGCGTTGCTGTCCTGCTCCTCCTATCGAAGGCGGCTGGAGAGTCCATGCTTCTCGACATTGCCCTCATCTTTGCACTTCTTTCAGTTATTATGTCTGCGGGTTTCGTCAGGCTTTTTCGCAGGTCTCAGGATGACAGTTCCTCCGGAGGAGGATCATGAGTGTCACGGATATATTGACTTCAGCCCTTCTTATTACCGGGGCTTTTTTTTTCCTCTCCGGGACAATAGGGGTGCTCCGACTGCCGGATGTGTTTACACGGCTGCATGCCGTTACAAAGGCAGATAACCTCGGACTCGGACTAACCGCAGCCGGACTGATGCTTCAGGCAGATTCGATCCCGGGGGCGTTAAAACTTTTTCTTATCTGGCTGCTCGTGATTGCTAACAGTGCCACAATAAGCTATCTTTTGGCGCAGTCTGCAAGAGAACGCGGCGTGCGCCCGTGGAGGAGAGGTGATGATAACAGGTGACCTTCTTGATATCCTTCTGGTAGCAGTCATGCTCTGGCTTGCCCTGAAACTTATCGTATCTGCAGATCTGTTCAAGGCAGCAGTCCTGTTCATTACACTCAGCCTCATCATGGCCCTGGCGTGGGTTCGTCTGAAGGCCCCTGATATCGCCCTTGCCGAAGCAGCCATAGGGGCAGGCATAACAGGGGTGCTTCTTATAGATACGCTCGGACACCTGCAAAGTAACAGGAGTGTAAAGTCAGACAGAGAGCAGGAGGAGACGGATGAAAGCAGATGAACCGGCAGAGAAAATTACACAAAGAATCCTGACAGCTTTTTTTGCGGCCGGTCTTGCCCTGGTACTCGCTATGGCAGTGACAGACCTTCCTGAAGGTGTTGGTCTATCAGGGGATGCACAGGAATCACTGAAGCAAAGCGGTGTCGAAAATTCTGTAACTGCAGTACTTCTTAACTTCAGGGGTTATGATACCCTGCTCGAGATCTGCGTGCTCCTGCTTTCAGTCCTTGGAGTAATGACACTGACGAATGGCAGAATCAGAAGGCCTGAGTACTCCATTGACCCGCTTCTCCATGTTCTGGCACGCGTCCTTGTACCGTTGATGGTGCTGGTTTCAGGGTATCTCCTTTACGAGGGCTCATATGCTCCTGGCGGTGCCTTTCAGGCGGGGGCAGTCCTGGGTTCAGCAATAGTACTCTCCCGGCTTGCCGGGCTGGCTGCAGTTGAGAAATTCAACAGGGCCTTCCTTGTTGCTGCAATGCTCGGGTTTGCAGTATTCCTTATTATAGCCGTCATACCGCTTGCATATGGCAGGAACTTTATTGAGTACCCTCCTGAGTATGCAGGCATTCTAATTTTCACTATCGAAGCCTCACTGACCATTTCCATTGCTATAATACTTTACTCACTATTTTCCGGAGGATCGGCGATCCCATCCCGCAGCCATCCAGGAGGCAGGAAGAATTGACACAGGAGATTATCTATTCCATAGGAGGGGTACTGTTATTCTGTATCGGGCTTTATGGCCTTATAGCATGCGAGCACCTTTTCAGGAAAATCCTTTCATTCAATATAATGGGCGGCGGAGTTTTTCTTTTTCTGGTTAGTATTGCCCTGAACGGGGATAACACACCAGACCCGGTTCCGCATGCAATGGTCCTTACCGGCATAGTTGTTACGGTCAGCGCGACGGCATTTGCCCTGGCGCTTCTGCGAAGGATTAATTCCGGGACCGGGGCCGAGACACTCGGCAGACTGGAGCAGGATGCTTCGGATTTGGACGGTTGACTGAGATGCAGGAAATAATTACAACTGCTCCCTGGGGAGCACTGATGGTGGTAATTCCGCTTGCCGCAGCAGCCGCCTCTTATCTCTTTCCATGGCGATCCGCCCTCATGGCTGCCTCAGCTATTGCTTTCCCTGCTGCATTTTATTCTCTGGCCCTGCTGGCAAGAGATGTATGGGTATCCGGTGCAGTTCGCTACAGGATAGGGGGCTGGGGGTCTCCTCTCGGGATAGATCTGTTCGCCGACGGGCTCAGCATTCTAATGCTGTTTATGACTATAGTTGTCGTAATGGCAGCAAGTATTTATTCGTCATTTTATTTTTCCGGGGATGTCGAACGGAAACGGTCTTTCTGGCCGCTATGGATGTTTTTATGGGCTGGTTTGAACGGTGTATTTCTTTCCGGTGATGTTTTCAATCTCTATGTGACACTCGAGGTCATGGTCATAGCATCTGTGGCACTTATTTCGCTCAAGGGAGGGCGTGAGGCACTGTTATCCGGCATGCGTTATTTTCTGGTCTCGGTGCTCGGCTCACTTTCATACCTGATGGGTGTGGCTATGCTTTATGGCTCATACGGCATCCTTGACATAGGCGCTCTCGGAAGGACTATCGGGCCTGACCCTGCTGCACAGATCGCAATTGTATTGATCGTAACCGGACTCCTTGCCAAGACGGCCCTCTTCCCCCTCCACTTCTGGCTGCCCAAAGCCCACGCCTCCGCTCCTGTCCCTGTGAGCGCAGCGCTGTCAGCCCTTGTGGTCAAGGCGCCCTTTTACATAATTCTGCGTCTTTGGACAGATGTCTTCTCACACGACATCATATCACATGCAGGGCTGATGCTCGGGGTACTGGGGTCTGTGGCAATAATCTGGGGCGGGGTCATGGCATTACGCCAGACCCGTCTTAAGATGCTGGTGGCGTATTCCACTGTGAGCCAGATAGGTTATTTATTCCTCTTCTTCCCGATGGCAGGTTCCTCTGACGCCTTCCTCGGGTGCGTCTACCAGGCCTTGTCGCATGGGCTGGCTAAGGCATCTATGTTTCTTGCTGCAGGCAACCTCATCAAGGCCCTCGGCAGCGACCTGATAGAGGACTTAAGAGGTTTGCGGCAGAGGCTTAATATAAGCACATTTGCCTTTGGCCTTGCCGGAATAAGTCTCATGGGGCTTCCTCCCGGCGCCGGATTTATCGCCAAATGGCAGCTCCTTAAAGCTTCAATAGAAACAGGTCAGTGGTGGTGGGCGATAATCATCGTTGCCGGCGGACTTCTTGCCGCTGGTTATCTCTTCCCGGTTTTAAGAAATATAATTTCCCAGTCTCAAGACCCTGTGGAATGCGCAAAAGTTCCCTTCGGCATGGAGGCAGCGGCAATTGTTCTCGCTGTTCTTTCCCTTGTACTTGGCATTGCCGCCGCAGTGCCGCTTTCACTTTTCAGGACTGCCTTATTATGAACATTGACAACTGGATGCCCGTATTCGTAATACTCAGCTCATTAGTCCCGGCTATTATCATTTTCCTTCTGAATGAGAGACAAAACATCCTGAGGACCATCATCAATATGTCAGCGGCCTTTATCAAGATAGCGCTGGTTGGCATGATGACATGGGGAGTATTTCACGAGCGCAATTATATTATGCATTTTCCGGTGGTCCCTGGTATTGAGATCATATTCCGGGCCGATGCCCTCGCCATGTTCTTTCTCATTCTTTCTGCCGGGCTCTGGCTTTTGACCACGGCCTACGCAGTAGGATACCTTGAGGGATCGCCAAACCGCCGGCGTTTTTTCGGTTTCTTCAGTCTGTGCGTGACATCAACTATGGGTATCTCCCTTGCGGGAAATCTTTTCACCTTCTTTATATTCTACGAAATGCTCACATTGACGACCTATCCCCTGGTCGTGCACAGGGGGACGCAGAAGTCTCTTGAAGCAGGGTCCACATATCTTCGATATACACTTTCCGGGGGGGCGGTACTGCTTATCGGTATAGTCTGGCTTCACGTTCAGACCGGGACATTAGAGTTCACTCAGGGGGGTTATTTGAACCATGCCGCAGGCGGGCACGCAGTCACGCTTACGATTATATTCGCTCTCCTCATCATCGGGCTTGCTGTAAAGACCGCCATTATCCCGCTTCACGGATGGCTCCCTGCTGCCATGGTGGCGCCGGCGCCGGTAAGCGCTCTTCTTCATGCTGTCGCTGTTGTGAAGGCCGGCGCCTTCGGAATCGTGAGGGTGGTGAACAATGTCTACGGAGTTGAGTTTGCCGCAACCCTTGGAGTAACAATGCCTCTGGCGTTTGTTGCCTCGGCAACCATAATCTACGGGTCTTTTAAGGCCCTTTTCCAGGACGACCTGAAAAAAAGGCTTGCGTATTCGACCATAAGCCAGGTCTCATATATAGTGTTAGGAGTTGCAATTGCAGGCCCTCTGTCAACAATAGGGGGCATTACACACATCGTCCATCAGGGCATTATGAAGATAACACTTTTCTTCTGTGCGGGAGTACTGGCAGAAACGCTCGGAATACACCGTATAAGCGAAATGAGGGGAGTGGGCCGGAGGCTTCCCATGACAATGGCTGCATTCACTATAGCGGCCCTCGGCATGATAGGGGTGCCGCCTACCGTCGGCTTCATAACCAAGTGGTACCTTGGTATTGGCGCCATTGATGCCGGGCAGACCTGGGTACTCGCAGTTCTTGGGATGAGTACGTTACTGAATGCCGCCTACTTTCTTCCGATCATAAACTCCGCCTGGTTCATCAAGCAATCCGGAGACTGGCCTGAGGAGAAAAAAAGGGGGAGATTTTTTGAGACCGACCCGTGGCTTCTTTTTCCGGTGCTGATAATAGCGTGCTTCACAATCCTGGCCGGAATCCTTGCCGGGGAGTTCTTCAGTCCACTCGAGTGGGCAAAGCTTATAACTGAAAGGGAATACAGATGAGCTGGCTGCTATTAATAACACCAGGCCTGCCGCTCCTGGCTGCACTGCTGCTGTATGTTTTCAGGCGTATACCATTCCTGCCGCTTCTTGTCCTGACTATCATCCCCGCTGTCGTCCTGGTTCTGTCGGGAGGATATAGCAATATTTCGTATTATCCGGACATTCTTTTTGGATTAAGGCTGGGTATTGACATGGTCTCTCAGGTTTTTCTACTGTTTACCACTGTCTTATGGGGCGTCTCCGGTCTATACGCATATTATTTCCTTCGCAAAGAAGTCACAAGGAAAAGATTCTTTTTCTTCCATCTCTTGTGCATGAGCGGAAATATCGGTGTTATTCTCTCGCAGGATATTCCGGGATTCTATATGTTTTTCGCCCTCATGAGCATTGCGGCTTACGGGCTTGTCGTTCACGACGGGACCCCGGCCGCTCTCCGAGCCGGACGGGTTTATATCGTGATGGCAATCATCGGAGAGGCGCTCATCGCTATGGGACTGTTTCTTATTGCTGACGCTGCGGGATCAATAGACCTTGCAGGCGCCGGTGCAGCGGCAGCCGCCTCCGGCCATCGCGACATTATCATTGCACTTATTCTTGCCGGTTTCGGTATAAAAACGGGGTTGCTTACGCTGCATATGTGGCTTCCCCTCGCCTACACAGCGGGGCCTGTACCGGCCAGTGCGATCCTTAGCGGCAGCATGATAAATGCCGGACTTCTTGGATGGATCAGGTTCCTGCCGCTTGGAGAGGCTTCACTGCAGGAGTGGGGCTGGCTCTGTATCGCTGCAGGCCTCTGCGGAGCTTTTTGGGGAGTGTTTGTCGGTATGTTTCAGGATAACAGGAAAACCATTCTCGCATACTCAAGTATAAGCCAGATGGGGATAATTACTGCGGGTGTAGGGGCAGGGCTTCTTCGTGCCGAAGCATGGCCTGTAGTCTTGACGGCCATTCTCATTTATGCCTTTCACCATGCACTCGCTAAGGGGGCACTCTTCCTCTCCACCGGGCTTACAGGGGCATTAAAGAAGAAATCACTGCGTATACCGGTTTTCATAGGAATACTTCTGCCGGCACTTGCCCTTTCCGGAGCCCCCTTTACAAGCGGGGTGTTTGCCAAGTCAGCACTGAAACAGTCTCTCGCTTATCTGCCCCCATGGGCTGCATCAGACATTGGTTTCATTCTCCAGGCAGCCGCTGCAGCGACCACGCTGCTCATGGCCAGATTCATTATCGTTATGATCAGGGATGCAGGTGATAAAGAGGACCTGCCATCCAGAGGGATGCTTATACCATGGGCAGTATTGCTTATTTTCACACTGCTTATTTTCTCGCCGCTTGCGATTCAGTATTTACCGGTTGATGCAGGGCCGTTCGCAGAGCTGACTTTTTCTTTTTACGGTTTCAAAACAGCGATTCTCCCTGTTCTGGCCGGTGGGATGGCGTATCTTGCATTCACAGGACTCCGGAGGATCACGTCTCTGAGGTTTTCGATACCCCCCGGAGATCTACTTGAGATCATAGTCCGTCTGGCCGGTCATCTAAAGAATCTGGCAGATATTATCGCAGCGCGGCTGTCGGCAGGTTCACGCATGAAATTATCTGATCTCAGGATTCCCGATAAGTGGCTGGAAGGTTTTGACAACCTTGAAAACAAACTTGTCACCGGAACAACCGGGCTCTTATTCTTCCTTCTTGTCGCTGCCGGCCTGTTGATTATGATCTTTGGAATTAGAGCATAATTTAAAGACCGTTGCCCGGTAAATTCTGTGATAATAATCAGGTATTATATTAATTTATTGAGGCTCTTGCAAATGTCTAAAAAGGAGGTCGTTTGTCATTCCCACGAAAGTGGGAATCCAGTGTTTTCAATTTGCCACAAAAGTTCTGGATTCACATTTTCACGGGAATGACAGCTTTTGAAAGAACCTCAAATGATTTAACTGATCTGCTGGTGAAGTAATTTATTGTGTGATAGGATTGGCGTGAATTATGGAAATCACACTCGTATTAATTATTATTGGAATTGCTGTAACTTTGTTTGTCACAGAGAAATTCCCTGTGGACCAGGTTGGATTGATGGTACTGGGAGCATTGATGCTGCTCACGGTTCTGGCAGGGAGAATTCCAGGTATCGACCCCGATCGGTGGATCAGCCTGTCCGAAAGCTTGTCGGGATTCAGTAATCCTGCTGTTATTACCGTCCTTGCGATGTTTGTTCTCAGCTCAGGGCTTGAAAAAACAGGAGCTGTCAGTGCAATCGGTCACACACTCATCCGTCTGGGAAAAAGGCCGACGGTTTTAACACTCATGATGATGATTTCGGTAGGTGCCATATCCGCATTCATTAACAACACGGCAGCAATAGCTGTGTTCCTTCCTATAGTCCTGGCTGCTTCAGCACGCAGTAAAATCTCCTCATCCAAACTACTCATCCCGTTGTCATTTGCATCTCAATTCGGCGGTGTCTGTACACTGATGGGGACATCAACCAACCTGATTGTAAGTTCCATCTCCGAAGAGGCCGGGTACGGCTCATTCTCTGTGTTTGAATTCAGTAAACTGGGATTGATCATGGTGGTTGCAGGGATATTATACATAATGTTGACAAGCCGCTGGCTGCTGCCTGCACGCCGTAAAGGACAATTGGTTGAAGAATATCAGTTGAGAAATTATGTTGCTGAATTTCGTGTCGGAGAAGGATCCAGGTTAATAAATAAAACCATCAGCCAGTCGGAATTGGGAAAACCGGGTATCCTGGTGATGAAGATAAAACGGGACGGAGTAAATCTCTGGCCGCTGACATTGGCGCCTTTGCAGCTTGGAGATGTACTTCTGGTAGAGGGGCACCTTGACAGGTTGATGGAGGTAAAGGATAGCATGAAGCTCGAGATGGCGCCTGAGTTCAAACTGAATGACGAAATGTTGCGGACGGATAATGTCACCCTGGTGGAAGTGATCGTGCCATCAAGGTCTCCGCTCATGGGACGAACACTTGGGGAAATGGCCTTTGCCCGGCGCTATCATGCAATAGTACTTGCCATCCACAGGAGGGGACGGATCCGGCATGAAAATCTTGTCGAGATGCGGCTGCATGTGGGTGACGTACTGCTGGTTCAGGGAGCAGTAGAGGATATTGACCGGTTACGTAGGGATAGCGATTTCATTGTCATGCGCGAATTTGAAGCAGGATCTCTCCGGAAAGGTCGGGCGCCGGTAGCGCTGGCCATCATATCGGCCGTTGTAATTCTTGCCGCTTTGGGGATAATGCCGATCCTGGTGTCTTCAGTCCTTGGCTGCATAGCAATGCTTTTAACAAAATGCCTCAGGCTCGAGGAGGCCTATGAGGCTATTGACTGGAAGGTGATAACATTATTGATCGGTGTTCTTCCTTTGGGTCTGGCAATGGAAAAATCCGGCGTCGCAGCGCTGATAGTTGACTATGCTCTCGGATGGGGGGGTAGTCTGGGACCGGTGGCTATCCTGGCGATACTGTATTTCCTGACAGCGGCCCTGACAGAGGCCATGAGCAATAATGCCGCTGCAGTGTTCATGGCGCCAGTTGCCATTATATCTGCCGTAAAGATGGACGTGGATCCACGTCCATTATTAATGGCGGTAACTTTTGCCGCATCAACGAGCTTTGCAACGCCTATAGGATATCAAACCAATACAATGGTCTATTCCGCAGGTGACTACAAGTTCATTGATTTTGTAAAGATCGGTGTCCCGTTGAACCTGCTTTTCCTGGTACTATCCGTATACTTCATCCCCCTGATCTGGTCATTCTAAGTCAGAGCTCAGAGATTACAGTTATAGACTGGTCAGATTTGGTTGATTATACCCTATACAGTTGAAAAATTGAACAGGCACTGTTATTATTGATTTGTAGATAAGGGGAACCATGCATCCAAAAAAGATAAAAGAGGATATCTTCTGGGTAGGTGCCGTTGATTGGGACAGACGTCTTTATGATGCCCTCATACCGCTTCCGGATGGAACCACTTATAACGCCTATTTAATTCGCGGGACTGAGAAGACGGCCCTCATTGACACGGTTGATCCTACCATGACCGGCGTCTTACTTTCACAATTGGAGGAGGTGGAGGATGTTCATTATGTCGTCTCTCTTCACTCTGAACAGGATCATTCAGGGGCCATACCGGGTGTTCTATCCATATTTCCTAATGCAAAGGTCATTACTAATCCTAAAGGAAAGGGGCTCCTTATAGACCACCTGCATATCCCGGAGGAGAATATCATAACAGTAGCCGATGGGGAGACTGTAACTCTCGGCAACAAGACCCTCGAGTTCATTTACATGCCGTGGGTCCACTGGCCGGAGACTATGGTTGCCTATCTCCGGGAGGACAGGATTATCTTTACCTGCGACCTCTTCGGATCTCACCTTGCCACCTCTGATCCGTTCTATGACGATGAGTCAAGGATATGCGAGGCTGCAAAGAGATATTATGCAGAGGTGATGATGCCATTCAGAAAGATTATTCAGAAACACCTTGACAAGCTCGAAGCTTATCCAATTGAAATAATCGCCCCCAGTCATGGACCTGCCTTCAGGAAAACGGAGTGTATTATCCAATCCCACCGGGAATGGGTTTCTGATAACGTCAGTAATTGTGTCGTTATCCCATATGTATCCATGCATGGGAGCACACAGCTGATGGTGCATTATCTGACAGAGACGCTCATCGAACTGGGGGTGAATGTGGAGCTTTACAACCTCACAGTCGCTGACACAGGGAAGATGGCCATGTCACTGGTTGATGCGGCTACAATCGTCATAGGTTCATCGACCATCCTGTCCGGTGCACACCCGCTTGCCTTATCTGCGGCATTCATGACCAATGCACTGAGGCCCAAGTTAAAGTTCGCCTCTATTATAGGATCCTACGGCTGGGGCGGAAAGATGGTAGAGCAGTTGTCGGGGGTCATGACCAATCTGAAGGTCGAGATGCTGGAGCCTGTTATTGTCAAGGGTAAACCGAGGGATGATGACTTTAGGGCCCTTGATAATCTGGCTGCGTCTATTCATAACAGGCATAAGGATAACGACTTACTTTAAGGGGGTTTTGTTATAATGAAAAAATACGTCTGTATTGTGTGCGGATATGTTTACGACCCGTCTATTGGTGATCCGGATAATGACGTTGCACCGGGAACTGAGTTCGATGACATCCCTGATGACTGGACCTGTCCTGAATGCGGCGCTGGCAAAGATGAGTTTGAAGAGGTGGATTAACTTGCAATATCATGCTAAAGTGAGATAAAGTAATAATATGAATAAGTTAATACTTAGAAAATTGATTTTGTTGCTAATATGCTATTCGTCTCTGTCGTTCGTGTTTCATTTAACCCCTGTTTACGCTGAGGATTTATACCCTGGCCGCTCTCCAGCCAGGAATATAAAGGGCTTTTGGGAGCTTAATCTTTACACTCAGACTTCCTCACGAACTGTGGTTGAAGAGATAAATCAGGGAGATAAATTTGAGGGCGATACTGAGTCCACCAGGGTCATGGTTAAGCTTGCAACAAGGCCCTGGCGTCCCGTTGAGTTCTATATACAGGGCGGGATGGCAAATCTTACGATTGACCAATTCAATGACTACAGGGGTGATTTCGGCCTGGCCTATGGTATTGGCACCTCATTGACGCTTTATGATTACCCGGGACCGGATAGATTTAAGGTTGTTGCACGGGCAGACTCCCTGTTCTTTGAGACATCAGATCATGTTTTGCCGGTTATTCAATCTCAACAGGTTTATGTTAAGGAGACTATTCTGTGGCGGGAGTACGCCCTTGACGGCATAGGTATTTGGAGGACCAGCTTCTGGGAACCGTTCATAGGAGCAAGATTTTCATGGATTGACTCACGAGACACGATTGATCATCCAAGTGTAGGCAGGCTGTCTCTTAAGGAGGACAGCAATCTGGGACTCGTAATAGGCACCAATATCTATTTTGACGAGAGAGAGAATTTTGCCTTCAATGCAGAGGCTATATTGATTGACCAGGCCTCACTCAAGATAGGCATCAAGATATGGTATTAACAATCATTTCATTCGTTTTCCTGGCCATTCTCAGCGGATGTGCAACTACCGGTGGTTATGAACGCATTGGCGTCTACAGTGAACGAAATGACATGATTTATGAACACAGGGCATCTTTCCCCGGAGATGGCAGGATCAGTATGGCATATTCTATCGCATACTGGGATGTGCTGCAGATTGAAGAAAAGGGGGATAATATCCCTGAAGTTTATTATATCTGGCTTCGCAATAACTCATCCGTCAGTCTCCGGATTGATCCGGTGTATCTCTCCTTAGTCACAGAAAATGGAGAAACGATCCCTGTAAGCAGTCTGACTGATGAAACACCGGAACCCCTGAAGGCACAGGAGGCAGACCCTTATGACACTGTTGCCGGATACGCTGTCTTCGACATAAAGTCTACTACTATAGAAACAGACAGGCCCAGCCGTTTGATTTATGATGATAAGGCAGGTTTAAGGACAATACGGTATCTGCAAGTGGAAGATATGGAAAAATATGAAGATCTGAGATTGGATATGCCGGTCTATTATTATGCACCGGTCTACCCGAGACGTTATTGGTACCCATATTATTATCCTTACAACTACTATCCCTATGATTCCTATTTTTACTACTCCTATTCCTATACACCTCACCGTCACTACTATTATTATAGCCCTGCCGAACCCGGTAAGAGGCGGTTTAATGTTCCACCCTCAGAACCATCAAGGCAACCAAGAGAAAAGAAAAAGCGGGAATTCTGAAGAACTCAGCATTTCTCCATTATTTAAACGATGGGGTTAACCTTTGACAAGTCATCCATAGAAGGGATTTATGGGGGAACATTTGCGGATGGCAATACTGTTAACCTCTTGTACAAAGGTAAGGAATCCTTCAATGCTATCTTCAGCAGTATTGACCAGGCACAGACTCTCATAGCACTCCAATTCTACATCTTCCGAAATGACGAGACAGGGATTGAATTAGCCGATATTCTTAAAAAAAAGGCAGGGGAAGGTGTAGATGTCTTTATCCTCTTTGATCATTTTGGATCATGGTGGACACCTAAAAGCTTCTGGAGAGACCTGGCTCGTGCAGGTGTGCAGATCAGGGCTTCCAGGCCGTTTTTATGGACATCACCATTTCATTACACCCGCAGAGATCACAGAAAGTTAATAATTATTGATGGGATAAAAGCGGTTACAGGTGGATTTAATATAGGGAATGAGTACAGGGGATTTCATCTCAGGCTTAAGCGAAAGGGATGGAGAGATACAGGTATTATTCTTGACGGTCCTGTTGTATCCGAATTATTCAAGACATTCAAGCGGACATGGGAGAAATTGGGAGGAAGCCCCATATTACTTCCTCCCCCATTACCTGCATCACAGACAGACACGAATTCACAATATCAGTATAACGATACTAATAAGAGCAGTGGACTTTCCGCCATCCCGATATTTGCCTCATCAGCTAAGGGTAGAAGAAGGTTCCGCAAACTTCTCTATTACAGTATTAACCACGCAAAGGATAATATACTTATAACCACTGCATATTTCATCCCAACATTGAGATTGCTCTACACTTTGGAGAAGGCTGTCAGCCGGGGAGTATCAGTGAAGTTACTCCTGTCAGGCAAGAGTGATATTCCGCCTGCCCACTATGCGGGGCGGTACTTTTTCAGCTGGCTCTTGAAGAGGGGTATCCGGATATATAATTATAAGGGTGAAATGCTGCATGCAAAGAGTTATGTATTTGATGGATGCTGGAGCATTGTAGGTTCTGCAAACCTCGATTTTCTGTCGCTGCGGAGAAATGATGAAGGAAACGTGGGGATTCTGGATGAAGAATTTGGCAGCAGAATGATATGTGTATTTGAAGAAGACATGGAAAGTTCAGTTGAGATATTGGAAGATGAGTGGGGTAGAAGGCCGCTAAAAGAGCGAATCATGGAAAGGGTCTTTGTTCTTTTTAAAAAGAAACTGTAATGTTGTCCCTATATTTAATAATCAGTACTGCATAATGGGATATGATGACATTATGATTATATTATTGGCATGGAGATGGAAAATGATATACTATTGCGCATAAAGGTTTACAGGGGTCAGAACAGAGATCTTGCAGGGTCATGGAAGGTCAATAGAAAAGTATGTGATCAAATGTATTTTAAGCTTGTGAATTCTTGATTCAGGATTGAAAGGAGTCATAAATGTCTTATGAGGTAAAACTTGAGGTATTTGAAGGACCGCTTGACCTTCTTTTGCATCTGATTAAGAAAAATGAGGTCAATATTTATGATATTCCTATCTCTCTTGTTACTCAGCAATATCTTGAATATATTGATCTTATGCAGGATCTTAATTTAGAGATAGCAGGGGAATTTCTGCTAATGGCTGCCACTCTTACCCATATAAAATCAAGGATGCTGTTGCCCCGGGAAGAAAAGGCAGGGGAGGATGAGGAGTCAGAAGATCCAAGGGCCGAACTTATCAGAAAGCTTCTTGAGTATAAGAGCTTTAAAGAAGTTGCAGAGGAGCTGGGACAAAGGGAGGATACGTGGAGAGACATATTCTATAATCCCCCGGATAAGACAATCGAAGATGAAGAGGTATTCGTCGAGGTAGGTTTATTTGAACTCCTGGAGGCATTCAGGGACGTTATTGCTAAAATCCCTGATAAGCGGTCACTCGATATTGAACCTGATGAATTAACCGTCCGTGGAAGGATGACTGCTATTATAGAGAAGCTCGATATAGCATCAGCTGATGGTGTAACTCTTATTTCACTCCTTGAAGATGAGTGTACGAGGCGGACCATTGTAGTTACATTCCTTGCGCTTCTGGAACTGGCAAGGATCAGGTTGATTAAATTGATGCAGACCGGCAGTTCAGAGACTATCAGGGTATATAGAAATGAAGATAGCAGGGCAGAGCCGGGTGAATTTAAGGAGATATTATAGTGGAGAACTGTGAATTAAAAGGAATAATTGAGGCATTACTTTTTGTCTCAGGAGAATCTTTGACCATTGAAAGGATTAAAACCATTCTTGAAGATGCTGATAAACAGGCTATTAAGTCCATGCTCTGGGAGATTCAGCATGAGTATGACATGCGTCTCTCAGGCCTCAGGATAGTAGAGGTTGCCGGCGGTTTTCAGATTGCATCAAGACCCGAACTTGCTCCATGGATTAAACGTCTCCGGAAGGTCAAACAATCCAGCAGGCTGTCAAAACCATCACTGGAGACGCTTGCCATTATTGCTTACAAACAACCTCTTGTTAAGGCAGAGATAGAAGATATCCGAGGTGTTGATTCTTCAGGCGTAATCAAGGGACTACTTGATAAACACATGATTAAGATTGTCGGACGCAAGGATGTTGCCGGAAGACCTATATTATATGCTACGACCAGAGAATTCCTTCAATATTTCGGATTAAGGGACCTCGCTGACCTTCCGACACTTAAAGAGTTTACGGAACTGGTGCCCGAGGAAGATACCCAAATTAGTGACGATGTCGTTATGCCGGAATCAGAACCACTTTCAGGTGTGTCTTCAGAGACTTCCTTCGATGAAGCAGACAATAGCCTTTTCGAGGAGACTCAGGAGAAGTGAAGATCTCATGGATTGCCTTTGCAATCGTGACACTTCTGGCTGTAGCAACCATATTCTGGATCCCGCTGATTCAGAGGGAAATACCCGAAATTCCTGGAAACAGCGTTCACATCAGTGTCATAAACGTCTCTGAATGCATAGGTTGTCATATTATCGCCATTAAGCACCTCTTACCGTCTGATCACCCGGCTCAGGATAAGTGCCTTTATTGTCATAAGATGAAAGAAATTTAACATTACATGGAATTAAAAAGGGATAATTTGACATAATTTTTATATTTTCATTATAATGGAGAGTTTAACAAGACATTACATATATGGCATTACAAGACAAAATCAGGAATTTTTCAATTATAGCGCACATAGATCATGGCAAATCTACGCTGGCTGACAGGATACTCGAACATACCGGCGCTATAGCTCAGAGGGATTTCAAGGAACAGATCCTTGATGCTATGGACCTCGAACGTGAACGGGGTATAACTATAAAGGCACATGCTGTCCGGCTCAATTATAAGGCAAAGGATGGCAATCAATATATACTGAACCTTATTGACACACCCGGTCATGTTGACTTTACATATGAGGTCTCAAGGAGTCTTGCAGCATGTGAGGGGGCTATCCTTGTTGTTGATGCATCACAGGGGGTAGAGGCTCAGACAATAGCAAATGCCTATCTTGCCGTTGACAACCGTCTCGAGATCCTCCCGGTTATCAACAAGATTGACCTGCCCGGGGCTGATATGGATGATACAAAAAGACAGATCAGGGATATTCTTGGGCTTGATGACAGTGAGGCAATCCCGGCAAGCGCCAAAGAGGGTATTGGTACGGTAGAAATCCTGGAGGCTATTATCTCAAAGATTCCTGCACCGGCAGGAGACATAAATAAAACGCTCAAGGCCCTGATATTTGACTCCTGGTATGATAACTACCAGGGTGTTGTAGTTTTAATACGTATAATTGATGGAACAATACGCCCGCGTCAGCAGATAATGATGATGTCCACAAAGAATGTATATGAAGTCATTTCGCTCGGTATTTTTACACCTAAACCTGTTCAGGTAAATGAACTTACCGCCGGTGAAGTCGGCTTCGTTGTAGCAGGTATAAAGAAGATGGGTGAGACGAAGATAGGTGATACTATGACCGATGCAGCGAAACCAACTGCATCACCATTTCCCGGTTACAGGGAGGTTAAACCTATGGTGTTTGCCGGTCTCTACCCGTCGGACACCGATGAGTACAAGGAGCTTAGAGACGCTGTAGAGAAATTAAGACTCAATGATTCGTCATTTACATTTGAGCCGGAGAGCTCTCTTGCCCTGGGATTTGGTTTCAGGTGCGGTTTTCTCGGACTACTGCATATGGAAATAATCCACGAACGGCTGGAGCGTGAGTTTGGCCTGAGTCTTATCAGCACAGCGCCAACTGTTGTCTACAGGATAACAACAACTTCCGGAGAAAATCTAACCATAGACAGTCCGGCAGATTTACCCCCTATGCAAAATATTGCCGTCTTCGAAGAACCCTTTATCCTCGCGACATTAATAGCGCCTGCTGAATATGTGGGAAGTATAATAGCCCTTTGTCAGGATCGAAGGGGCGTTCAGAGAGACATGAAATACGTTAGCAAAGAAAGAATGATGTTGACGTATGAACTTCCCCTCAATGAAATCGTACTCGACTTTTATGATAAACTCAAGTCAATCTCCAAGGGATACGCGTCCTTTGATTATGAATTACTCGGCTACAGGGATTCGAATGTCATTCGTCTCGATGTACTCCTTAATGGTGAGATCGTGGATGCACTTTCTTTCATAACACACAGGGACAAGGCGGAGTCAAGGGGGAGAATGCTTGCGGAAAAGATAAAGGAGTTAATACCGAGACAGATGTTTGAGGTTATCATACAGGCTGCTATCGGAGGAAAGATTATTGCCAGAGAGACGGTCAAGGCATTAAAAAAGAATGTTATCGCAAAGTGTTATGGAGGGGATATATCCAGAAAAAGAAAGTTATTGGAAAAACAGAAGAAGGGGAAAAAACGAATGAAACAGTTTGGAAAGGTTGAAATTCCACAGGAGGCATTTCTCGCGATATTGAAGGTGAAAGAATAATCAATATGGAAAATACAATTACAAAAAAGAAAAAACACATAGTAAGAGAATATATAGAGTCTATCCTGATTGCCGTAATTATGGCCCTTATTATTAAGGCATTTATTGTTCAGGCATTTAAGATACCATCAGGTTCCATGATCCCTACGCTTCAAATTGGCGACCACATCCTGGTGAATAAATTCATCTACGGGATAAAGATACCATTTACAGACAGGGTACTGATACCTTTTCACAAACCTGACTATGGAGACATTATCGTTTTTAAGTTCCCTGAAGATGAAAAAAAGGATTTTATCAAGCGCGTCGTCGGAAAACCTGGCGATAGCATAGAGGTAAAAGACAAAAAGGTATACGTAAATGGTAAATTCGCTGCCGAGCAATTTGCAGAACATAGCGATCCAATGCTATACCCCGGGACCATCCAGCCCAGAGACAATTTCGGGCCTGTGGTCGTTCCGGAAGATTCTTATTTCGTCATGGGAGACAACAGGGATTTCAGCCTTGACAGCCGTTACTGGGGATTTGTGAAATTAAACAAGATCAGGGGAAAGGCGTTCATTATTTACTGGTCATGGGATGGTGAAGACAGCTGGGTAAGGTGGGGGAGGATAGGGATGAGAATAAAATAAATGAACAGGTTATCGGGATACATCAACAAATTTAATAACGCAACTGTACTTGTTGTAGGTGATATTATCGCTGATCATTATGTATGGGGAAAAGTAGAGCGTATTTCGCCGGAGGCGCCGGTACCTATCGTTGATGTCCAGAGTGAAAGTTATCTGCTCGGCGGAGCTGGGAATGTTGCAAGTAATATATTATCTCTTGGAGGAAAGGTCAGGATATGCGGAGTTATCGGCAGTGACGATATGGGGCGGTGGATTAGTAACAGACTTAAATCAGATGGTGTTTGCACAGATGGAATCATCGTTGAGGAAGGTCGTCCATCTTCTAAGAAGACCAGGGTCATAGCTCACAGTCAGCATGTAGTCAGGTTTGACCATGAAAGCAGGGGAGAAATATCCCTGCACTCTCAGGATTTGATATTTGATTATATTAGAACACATATAAACGATATTAAAGTTGTCATTATTTCTGATTATGCCAAGGGAGTAATTACAAGCAGGCTGGTAAAGAACATCCTTCAGCTGGCTGCTGAGAACAATCTATGTGTGATAGTAGACCCCAAACTCAAGCATTTTGACTTTTACACGGGGGCAACGGTTATAACGCCCAACACCTCTGAGGCATCTATTGCATCAGGGCTGTCTATCTCCGACGATGAAACCCTTTTAAAGGCCGGAAATATACTTCTTAATCAATCAAATGCAGAGGCTATCCTGATAACACGAAGTGAGCATGGCATGAGTCTCTTTCAAAGAGGCCATGATGCAACTCATATACCTGCTTTTGCAAGAGAGGTATATGACGTTACAGGGGCCGGAGATACAGTTGTGAGCACACTTGCCTTGTCTGTCGCTGCAGGGGCCTCGCTAACGGATGCGGCACTACTTGCAAACTATGCCGGTGGTATAGTGGTAGGTATTGTTGGTACGGCAACGGTGCACCAGGAACAGCTGATAGCGGCTTTGACTGAAAATCCCCCTTAATCCCCCTTTTTCAAAGGGGGAAATTAATTACCCTTCCTTTTTAATGAGGGAATAATGTACCCCCCTTTTGAAAAGGGGGGGTAAGGGGGGACTTGAGGAGTGCATTCTCGTATGAATGTTTCAAAAACAGCAGCAGTAATCATACCTGCACGATACAGCTCAACCAGGTTCCCTGGAAAGGCATTGGTATCTATTGGCTCTAAACCCATCATCCAGTGGATATATGATGCTGCAAATAAGTCTGTTCATACTGACAATGTTATTGTTGCAACAGATGAGCAGAAGATATATGATACGGTCAGAGGATTTGGCGGCAATGTAATAATGACATCTTCAAGGCTCAGAACTGGTTCAGACCGGTGTTCAGAGGTCGCCAGACAACTTGGCGCCGACATTATAATCAATCTTCAGGCAGATGAAATCCTGCAGGGGCCTGAAATGATAGATGAACTGATTCTCATGATGGAAGAGGATGATTCCATTAAAATGGGAAGCTTAAAGTCTGAGATAACCTCCCCAGGGGATTTAATGGACAGAAATGTTGTAAAAGTGGTCACCGATAATAACGATTATGCATTATATTTTTCCCGCTCACCTATCCCGCATATCCGTGACAGAATAAACAACGAGGTCTTCCCGCAAAAGACTTATTATAAGCATCTGGGGATATATGCATACAGACGTGACTTCCTTTTGTTATTTGGTTCACTTCCGACAACAAGTCTTGAGGAACTGGAAAAACTGGAGCAGCTCAGGGTGTTGGAATGCGGGTACAGGATTAAATTGAAAGAAACGTTACACAAATCTTTCAGGATAGATACACCCGAAGACCTGAAAAAACTTGAAGAGGGGCTAAACCATGAGCAATGATACTGTAAAGGCCAAATTCATTTTTGTTACAGGAGGAGTTGTATCATCACTGGGTAAAGGTGTGGCGGCGGCGGCAGCGGGCAGCCTCCTGGAATGTTACGGCCTGAAGGTTACATTCCTCAAGTTTGATCCATACATAAACGTTGATCCCGGAACGATGAACCCGTTTCAACATGGAGAAGTCTTTGTAACTGATGACGGTACTGAAACAGATCTGGATCTGGGCCATTATGAGAGATATACTTCAGTTACAACATCAGCTAAAAACAATTTCACTACAGGCAAAATATACTATAACGTCATCACTAAAGAGCGGCGGGGAGAATACCTCGGCGGCACAGTGCAGATGGTCCCCCATATTACGGATGAGATCAAAAGGTGCATACTCGAGGCTTCAAACGGAATGGATATCGTGATTGTAGAGATAGGGGGCACTGTTGGCGATATTGAAAGCCTTCCATTTCTGGAAGCAATCAGGCAATTCAGGTTTGACATAGGTAGTGATAAGGTACTGTATATGCATCTGACGCTGATTCCTTTTGTCAAGGCAGCAGATGAGATTAAGACTAAACCTACCCAGCATAGTGTTAACAAGATGAGAGAGATAGGGATACAACCTGATATCCTTGTCTGCAGGACCGACAGGCCAATATCCGAAGATGTAAAAAGGAAGATCGCTCTTTTCTGCAATGTAGAGTCTGAGGCAGTAATTATTGCGAGGGATGTAGAAAATATTTATGAAATTCCGATCATGCTCCATGATGACGGGCTCGACAGGATAATTATTAAAAAACTTAATCTGAGTGTAGGAAAGGCGGACCTGAGCCGTTGGATTGAAATATCTCAGAGGATTAAAAACCCCAGGGGCACGGTAACTATAGCAATTGTTGGTAAATACATTAACCTGAGGGATTCCTATAAGAGCCTTTGTGAGGCTCTTATACACGGCGGATTGGCCAACAATGTTAGTGTCAACCTCCGTCTGGTTGATGCAGAGGAGATTGAAAACAGGGGGGCTAAGGAATTTTTATCAGATGTGAACGGGGTCCTTGTTCCCGGAGGGTTTGGAAACAGGGGCATTGAAGGTAAGATAACGGCCATACAATATTCCAGAGAGAATAACATCCCCTTTTTTGGTATATGTCTTGGTATGCAATGCGCCGTCATTGAATTTGCAAGGCATGTGGCAGGATTAAAGGATGCCAACAGCACTGAGTTTGATGAGAAGGCTGCAAATCCGGTAATACATATAATGCCTGACCAGGAAGGCAAAGATAAAGGCGGGACAATGAGGCTTGGGGCATATCCATGCGTCCTTATGCCGGATTCTACCGCCCATCATGCTTATAAGAGCGCCAGGATCAGTGAACGTCATCGTCACAGGTACGAATTCAATAACCACTACAGGGATAATCTCATCAAGGCAGGACTGGTCATAAGCGGGCTATATCCGCAAAAAGACCTTGTTGAGATAGTAGAGCTAAAAGATCATCCGTGGTTTCTTGCTACGCAATTCCACCCTGAATTCAAGTCAAAGCCTACTGCCCCTCATCCATTATTTGCCTCCTTTATAGAGGCGGCCGTAAGACTGGTTAAATGAGTATTCAAATAGGGAATTTCTCAATAACTAATGAAAGCCCCCTATTCTTCATTGCAGGCCCGTGTGTGCTTGAAGATGATATTATGGCATTAGAGGTTGCATCAGAACTGCGCAGCATTGCTGAAGACAATAATATATTTATTATATTCAAGGCATCATATGATAAGGCTAACAGGACATCAATAAACTCATACAGGGGCCCTGGTATTGAAAAAGGGATTCAAACACTTGCCAGGATCAAAGCTGAATCCGGACTGCCTGTCCTTTCCGACATACACACTCCTGATGAGGTAGATAAAGTTAAAGATGTGCTTGATATTTTGCAGATACCTGCATTTCTATGCAGGCAGACAGATCTATTGGTGTCAGCAGCTATGACACGAAAGGCAGTAAACATAAAAAAGGGCCAGTTTCTTTCACCATGGGATATGAAAAATGCCGTAGAGAAGATTAAACATCTCGGGAATAATAATATACTGGTCACGGAGCGCGGTACAATGTTAGGTTATAATAACCTTGTCGTTGACATGCGGTCTATACCTGTAATGAAGTCATTCGGTTATCCTGTTATATTTGATGCCACACATAGTGTCCAACTTCCCGGAGGTACTGGTAATGCATCCGGAGGTCAAAGGGAATACATCAGGCCGCTGTCCATGGCGGCTGTAGCTGCAGGTTGTAATGGGGTCTTCATGGAGGTCCATCCTGAACCCGCTAAGGCTTTGTCAGATGGCGCTACACAACTACCTCTGAAAGAAGTCAGGGATTTCATTCAGGATCTCAGCAGGCTGGGTAGTTTTATCAGAAGTGAAAAATAACCGGTATTTCTGTTTAGATATGACATGTAGCCGAAAAGACTATTTTGAAGGGATTTTAGTATGAATGAGATTGAAACGGGCCGCAGGGTTCTTGATGTTGAAGCAAGGGCCATTGACACTCTAAGGTTGAGGCTTGACCAAAGCTTTGTTGATGCAATCTCCCTGCTTTTTCACTGCAAGGGGAGGGTGGTTGTTACAGGAATGGGAAAGTCAGGGTTAATCGGCAGGAAGATTGCTGCAACCCTTGCAAGTACAGGGACACCTGCATTTTTCCTGCATCCTGCCGAAGGGATACATGGAGATATCGGCATGATCATGCCTGATGACACAATAATGGCGATATCCAACAGTGGAGAGACAGATGAACTCCTTGCTTTATTGCCAGTCTTTAAAAAAATAAATCTCCGGATAATCTGTCTGACAGGTAAGATGGATTCGACCCTTTCCAGGATAAGTGATGTGGTACTGGATGTCAGCATAAAGGAAGAGGCATGTCCCATGAATATAGTACCGACAGCAAGCACTACGGCTGCGCTCGCCATGGGAGACGCGATTGCTGTTGCCCTCCTCGAAAAACGTAACTTCAGGAAGGAGGATTTCGCGTTATTTCACCCGGGCGGGGCGCTCGGGAGGCGGCTTCTTCTGCATGTAGAAGACCTGATGCATACGGGTAAGGATATACCTGTCGTTTACAAAAACAGTCAGATGAAAGATGTATTCTTTGAAATGACCTCAAAGAAGTTAGGGGTCACGACGGTTCTCGATGATAAAGACAGGCTTTTCGGGATTATAACAGACGGCGATCTGCGAAGATTGCTTGAACGTGAAGCAGGTCAGGAACATGACATATTTAAACTTACGGCCGGTGAGGCAGCCACGGAAAACCCAAAAGTAATTAAACGGGACGCTCTTGCAGTATCAGCATTTCAGATAATGGAGACATATTCAATAACTTCACTTGTCATTTTAAATGAGGATGCAACAGTAGCAGGTATAGTCCATCTTCATGACCTCTTAAAGAAGGGAATCGCATAAAAGTGCCGGAGTTTAAATCACTGACAGATAAGGCCGGCATGATTGAATTCCTCCTGCTTGATGTTGACGGAATCCTTACTGATGGCAGGATTTTTATAGATAGTTACGGTAATGAGCTCAAGACATTTCATATTCATGACGGATATGGAATCTATCTCCTGAAAAAATCGGGTATAGGCGTTGGAATAATTTCCGGAAGAAGTTCCAGATCTGTAGAATACAGGGCTAAGGAACTCAACATTACTGAAGTATATCAGGGCATAACTGATAAGGTTTCAGTTTATAAACAAATAGCCGGGAAATACAACCTTGCAGATGAGCAGGTTGCATTTATGGGCGACGACCTCATTGATCTCCCCCTGCTTAGCATTGTCGGATTTTCTGCAACGGCTGCTGATGCAGTGAGGGAGGTCAGAGAGGCGGTAGATATGATATCAGATAAAATGGGGGGAGGCGGGGCAGTACGAGAGGTTACAGATTTCATTCTTAAATCGAAGGGTAGAATTTGAATCTGCCAAATTTCCTTACCATTCTAAGAATATTATTAATACCATTTTTTATAATAGTATTTGCAGTTCCATCAATAACAAGATCTAACTGGGCTGCAATTATCTTTATCCTTGCATCCCTGACAGACTGGATTGACGGCTACATTGCCCGGAAATATGGACAGGTAACATTGTCAGGAAAACTACTTGACCCTGTTGCTGACAAGCTCCTTGTATTATCTGCTTTAATCATGCTCGTGGAATTTCACAGAGTCCCTTCATGGCTCGCTATAGTGATAGTAGGCAGAGATGTCGCCATAACAGGTCTGAGGGCTATAGCGTCATCAATCGGAATCGTAATAGCCGCTAAAGAAATGGGAAAGATAAAAACTTTAGTGCAAATTATTGCAATAGTGTTTCTTATTCTTAACTATCCTGTTTTCTTCAGTTCAAGGGTTATTGATTTACATACTTTTGGATCTGTAATACTATGGTATTCAGCCATCCTCTCATTAATATCAGCAGGCGATTATATATTCAGGTTCTGGAAAGGTGTGAAAAAGACATGACTGTTATCAAGATGCTCATGGTCTTCATAAGCTACTTTGCCGGGTCTATTCCATTCGGGATGATCATTTCAACGATTATGGGGGCCGGAGATATCAGGAAGCAGGGAAGTGGCAACATCGGAGCAACAAATGTATTAAGAACGACAGGGAAGTTCGGAGGCGCCTTGACATTATTGCTGGATGCCCTTAAGGGAGCAGTACCCGTATTAATCGCAAAATCATTATGGGGGCTTGATAACTGGACACTTGCAATCGCATTAGCAGCAATACTTGGTCATAATTATACTATATTCCTTAAATTCAGGGGGGGCAAGGGTGTTGCAACCAGCCTCGGTGTCCTTTTCGCATTATGGCCGTATATCGGTGTTATTACAATGAGTATATGGATAGCGGGCATGTTTATTTGGAAGTATTCATCGCTCGCAGCCCTAATATCATTTGGCATCCTCCCCGTTGTCACTTCAATAGGGGAAAGAAGCATTTCGTTTTCTATCTTTTCTATAATCATCTCTGCACTTCTTTATTTCAGACATATTGAGAACATCAGGAGACTGCTTGCCGGCCAGGAAGGAAAGATAGGAGCAGGGCGGAGCAAGCCAATGATCCTGCTACTCATAATTCTTGTCTCATCAAACGCCGCTTTCGCAGAAACTGCGGTTGCTTATGACAGGCTGATGCCGGTAGAATTGGAAAGGTTATGGAATGAGAGACAGAGCGCTGTAGCGTCGGGAGATCTCAAGGCTGCTGACAATATTATTAATGAAATTGTGAAAACCAAATACAAGCTTGGGATTAACAGAATAGACGTTATATCCGCCCTGCTTGTCCGTGAGGGATACCTGGCTCTTGAAGACGGTATGCCTGAAAAGGCTGATCGTCTCAGCAAAATAGCCATGGAGATCTCGCCGGATTACGCACCATCTCATTATCTGGCTGCAAAATCACTTCGCAGCATGTCAGGCGCAGGCAAAGGAGAAATAGTAAATGAATATCTGGCAGGAGTCAGGTCGTCAATAAGCGACTTCTGGACATTGTTTAACTACGTTGGAAGGCTTTACACAGTAATTCTCCTTGCTTTAAGTATTTCGATCATGGTATTCACTGTTTCTCTCTGCTGCCGTTTTATTCCTCTCTTCCTTCATACATTTAAAGAGATAACATCCGGATTTTTAAATAGTCCTTTCAATGTAATATTCTTTATAATAATAGCCTTTGTTTCCCTTCTATTCGGAATTGCCTGGTTTGTATTAATGTGGATAGTAATTTCATGGATATATATGAGTAGAAATGACAAGATATTTGCGACATGCTGCATCATCTTACTGCTGTTATTGCCAGGAGTGCTTCAATACAGTACATTGTATTTGACAGCCCATAATAATGTGACACTTCAGGGTCTTATTGCCGCAGAACGGGGTTATGGCGAGCCTGGCCTTATAGAGATTTTAAAGGATCAAGAGCGAAAGGAACCAGACAACAATTACATAACTTTTTCCATAGCATACCTGTCCAATAAAGATGATAGGACTGAGGACTCTTTGACTTATTTTGAAAAACTTACTGGCTCCAGCCTCAGGAATATCAGAATAAATGCTCTAAACTCTATAGGCAACATCAATTTCTACAGAGGGAATTTTGATAAGGCAATTGCATATTATATGGATACTATTAAGATATCGCCTGAGTCTGCTCTCCCTTTTTATAATCTTAGTCAGGCATACAGAGAAAAACTTCTTTTTTCCGAGGCCGGGAAAAGTTATGAAACAGCCAAGAAAATCAGCATTCATGACGTTGAACGATTTACATCCCTGTCAGCTAAGGGGGATGGATACCGTGTTATTGAATATCCGATTTCTATGCGTGACTTATGGCATGTTGCGTTAACAACTTCAGACGAGACTGCAATATTAGTCAACGACATACTTCAGGCTTTAATAAGAATACCCGCCGAAAGGTTTCCATTTCTTGGGATCAGCCTGGGGATAATACTGTCGGTACTTTCTTATATCAAACCAAAAACACCTATGGCATATTATTGCCCTGATTGTAACAGGAGTGTGTGCGGCAGATGCACCGGCTCGCGAATCTTTGGGGGAATTTGTAAGACATGCAAGCGAGGAGAGCAGCAAAGTGGTACTCCGGCGTTAAGAAGAATGCAAATATATTTTCTTATACCCGGCCTATGGCATATGCTCAGTGGACATATTATCAAAGGCATCTTTTTGAGTATGATTTTCGGCGCAGGAATCTCCGGGCTAATTGTATGGAGGGCTTATAATACCTGGGAGACAGCATACTATCAGCCGGTGCGGTCTTTTATCCTATGGATATCATTGATAACATTATCATATTTGTTACTGTATTTTTCCGGAATACGTCCATTCAGGTCCAGTCTCAGGCAATGAGA
The DNA here is from genome assembly GCA_020846775.1 of Nitrospirota bacterium. Classification (NCBI taxonomy): domain Bacteria; kingdom Pseudomonadati; phylum Nitrospirota; species Nitrospirota bacterium. The sequence goes on along the minus strand of JADLDG010000023.1, from coordinate 47,493 downwards.
GATAATAATTGATTAATGGTTTGGATTAAAATAAAGGAATGTCCTTAGAAGGTTCTATAAAAGAGTTCGGCCTGGCAGAGATACTGCAACTCATCTCCATGCAAAAAAAGAGCGGAGTTGTCTCCATCTCACATGAAAATGAATCAACATCTTTGTATTTTGACAATGGTCAGCTTGTGTTCGCCACATCCATATTCGGGGGGGAAACCAAGCGTCTCGGAGAGATACTTGTTAATTCCGGCAAACTGACAGAACGGAATGTCGAGAATACCCTGCGCATGCAGGAGGTGTCAAAGGATAAAATAGGTAAATTATTCGTTTCTTCCGGTCTAATATCCACAGATGATGTAAAAGATGCCTTGCAGCAGCAGCTGATGGATGTAATTTTTCATGTGTTGAGATGGAGAGACGGGCACTATAAGTTTAACGCATGTGAAATAGATTATGACAGGGAATTTCAGATACCGGTACAAACTGATTTTATTCTTATGGAAGGCTCGAGAATGGTTGATGAATGGGGTTACATTGAGAGCAAGATACCTGCTGCTAATGTCATATTTTCACAAACTGACAAAGGAAGTGAAGTGGAGCAGCTATTTTCAAAATTAAGTCCTGATGAATTATCAATTTATAATCTGGTAGACGGTAATCGTGACATCTCTGATATTTTAACAGTCTCTCAACTTGGGAAATTCCCTGTTTTCAGGATCATGCTGACTCTGATGATGTCAGGTTTTATAACACCATCATCCCTGTCAAATAAACAGATAAATTCAGGATCAGGGCAAGGTAATACTGAACCAGTAGAGACATCTGCAGAGGTACATAAAGAAAAAGCAGAGTACAGGATCAGGCTGAAGTACGCATTTCAGATGGCAATTCTTATCTTCGTAATCAGCTTTATTCTTTTATTATTACCAGCCGGTGAAATGGTGGGTCTGGGTAAAGTGCAGGAGATATCAGATACCCTCAGGCAGTATCGTACAGCCGCTAATCTGAACCGACTAAAAAGGGCAATCAGTTATTACTATCTGGTCAACGGAAATATTCCTGACTCTCTTTCAACCCTATATTCTGATAAATACGTTGGAGACTCCATCATTTCGGATGAATGGCATAATCAGTTTGTATATGAAAAATATCCTGATGACAACTCGTCATCTGACTATAGATTATACAGCAGGGGTAAAGACAATGCAGCATTGACACCCGATGACATTTATTAATTATACTGCCGGATTAAATACTAATACATAAATCTGCAAAATTAATTGGTGTTATTGACATGTGTGATTCTTTATAGTAGCTTAATGTTAGTGCTTACTAACATACTGTAAGGCAGTAAAAAACAGGGTAATTTAAGATGATTTTAAGGAGGTTAAACATGCATTTTATCGTTCTATCAGTATTATCAGTATTGCTTCTTTTATGCCATCCTGCCGGTGCAGGCGATCTCACGGTTTCACTTGATGAGGCATATAACCTGGCTTTAAAAAATCATGAGGCTGTAAAAGTCGCCGGCGAGGGCCTTTATCAACTGGAACAGACAAGGAAGAAGGCTGTATCAAACATTCTTCCATCTTTGACTGCAGAGGGAAGTTACACCAGGTATTCAAAGGAAAAGAGTTCCGCCATCACTGTCCTGCAGCCGGATTACAGTCTGAATTACAGCCTGACAATATCTCTGCCGCTGTACAGGGGAGGTAAAGAGTGGAGTGCCTTGAGACAGGCAAAGCACATGATTGATGCCGGTGAAAAAGTTGTAGGAATTACTAAGGAAGACGTAGTTCTGGCGGTATCATATGCTTACTTAGGCAGGCTAAAGATTCAGAAAGAGATAGAAATAAAAGAGGCAGACTTAAAACGGGCTGAAGAATGGAGCAGAGTGGCGAGTGCACGATTCAAGGTGGGCGAGGTTACAAAAACCGCAGTGCTGAGGGCTGACGCAGAAACAGCAGGCATACAAGCTGATCTCTCAAGGGTAAGGAAGGAGCTGCTAACCTCAGAAGTCCGCTTGTCCAGGCTTATTGGTCTAAAGCCTGGATTTGATATATCAGAGCCGCCGCAGAAGCACGTACCTGATGGTACAATTAATGATTTCATTCAAACCGCACTTAATAACAGGAAGGATTATCTAAAATCAAGTGCTGATGTTGAAATCGCAAGAGAGGGCGTGCAATACGCTAAAGCTGGATACAAGCCTACTCTGCGGCTCGACGGTGTCTACTCTGGAAGGGACCAGGACCCTGTCGCATCTGCCTTCTTTAACAAAGAGAGTATGTTTGCGTCTATTACCCTCACATATCCTTTATACGAGGGTGGGTTGAGGGTGGCAGAGGTCAGGGAGGCGGAAAGTAAATACAGAGAGGCCGTATTAAATAAAATAAGCCTTAAAAAGGAGATTGAAATTGAGGTTCGGGACGCTTCATACAATATAGATGCCATTAATTCTTCAATAGAGTTTTACAGGACACAGGTATCATTTGCAGAGGAAAATTACAACACAGTATTTAAACAATTCACATACGGACTTGCTGTTAATGCTGATGTCATAGATGCCAAATCAACACTTGTAACAGCACAAAGCGATCTCTCCAACAACACTATAGATCTTCAGCTGGCGATTATTGAATTAAAAAAGAGAATGGGGCTGATTCTTAACGAGGTGGTTGCGGAGGGACAGAAGCCTGAATACCCGGGTCAGAAATGAAGAGTGTAAACAATGTGATCGGGAAACGGGGAGATACATATCAAAGGCTCCTTGCCGCAACCTTGAAATTAATCTCCCTGAAGGGATATACCGGCACTTCCACAAGAGAGATCTCTTCTGAAGCAGGTGTAACGGAAGTTACCCTGTTCAGACACTTCGGTTCCAAAGAAAGACTCTTTGAGGAAACGCTGAAGAATTATTCATTCCTGCCAGAGCTCAAAGTACTTCTGCCTGAACTGGAGAACAACTCATTCGATTATAGTGAAGGGCTTATCAGGATTGGCACACGTTTCGTTGAAACACTGAAAGAGAGGAAATTATTAGTCCGGATAATGACATGTGAAATTCAGTTATATCCCGAAAAGATTAAAGAAGTACACAGCAGATTTATTGATGAGATGATAAACCTGTTGGCTGATTATTTCAGTATCCGGAAGAAGAATGGACTGCTGAGAAATTTCCAGTCTGAAATTGCAGCCAAGGCATTTCTTGGTATGATATTTTCATTTTTTCATATGGAAGAGATCGTTAAGGGCAGAAACCTGGGGAAGAATGAGATTAAACGGAATATAGAAGAGTTTGTATATATATTTACTGATGGGACTTTAAGAGGAGATTAAGGGTTCAAACCATTCTGAGTTTACATAATATCTATTATCAGACGTTATAAGGATGTTGTATATAGGATCATATATCTGCAATTTTAATATCAGGATCAACGCCTGCCTGAACATAATTTTGTCACTTTATGCACAATTTGACTCCCGTCCAACACAGATTAGTGGCCGGGAAATGATCACTTAAATGCCTGAACACCCCCTATCAATATAGTCGTCATTTTGTAACCCATTAATTTATTTTGTTATTTTAATCCGACATTGTCATTCATGAGTAATAATAAATGTTTGTCAAATAGATGGCATTAATTTTGCTCAATACAATATATAAATATAAAGATGAACCAAACAATTGTCTCATTCCATAAGGAGGTTACAGATGCATTGTCCCAAATGCGGCGGGTTCATGGTATCAGAGAGATGCACTGATTATTCACTTGTTTTCTATGCTTGGAGGTGCGTAAACTGTGGCACTCTATTGGATAGCACTATTTTGCAGAACAAAAAACCATTTATACTGATGGGAGGTTTTTTACCTTACAGATAAATGGCACTATTGGTTATTACTCAAAAACCAAATTTGATTCTGTTCTGACTATACCTTTAATAGCCCTGATGTTGCTGATGACAGTTGCAAATATGTCGCCGACAGCATCACCTTCAAGAATTGCGATAATGTCATATCGTCCCGTAATCATATCTGCACAACTTACATGCTCTAACCTCCTTAATTCATCCCTTACAATCCTCTCCTTGCCAATGTCTGTATTTATTAATAAATAAACCTTGCCGCTTTTTTTTATCATGTTATCCCCCTATTGACGTTACCCTTTTGTTAGCATAATGTTATGATTATTGTCAACGTTTATATATTCATGAGGTAATAACACCAATGCTCAGGATTATCTCTGGGAGTGCAAAGGGTCGTAAACTCCAGGTTCCTTCCGGTACTAAGATAAGACCTACTTCAGATAAGGTAAGGGAGTCTTTGTTTAACATAATAGGTCGCGACAACATAGTGGGCTCAACGTTTCTTGACCTTTTCGCCGGGTCGGGTGCTGTTGGAATTGAAGCCATTAGTCGAGGTGCAGCGTGCGCCACATTAATAGACAATCATGTCAAACATATAAGAGTGTTAAAAGAAAATATCAGGATTTGCGGATTTCAACAATCATGTGAAGTTATCTTTGGAGATTCAATTACCATTATTGACAGATTAACCCTGGGCGAAAGGTCCTATGACATATTATTTGCCGACCCGCCATATAATTATAATAATTGGTCTGACCTCTTGTTAAAGATAATTAAAAATGTTAGAATTGCGGGTTACGGATTTCTTATTTGTGAACATTCTTCAAAGGTTTCTATGCCGAATCTACTGATAGACTTTGAAGATTATGGCAAGTATGTCTATGGAGATTCGACTTTAACGGTTTACAGAAAACATGGCAATAACAGCGATATATCCAGGGACATTTGACCCTATTACTAATGGACACCTTGATATTCTTCAACGGAGCTTGAGGCTATTCAATCACATAATCCTCGGAATAGGTCCTAACCCAAAGAAGACAGCGCTTTTTTCAATTGATGAAAGGATTGGCATGGTTGGAGAGGCCATTAAGGATCTTCCAAACGTAACTGTTGAGGTATTTGATGGTCTTCTTGTTGATTTTGCAAAAAAAAGGGGGGCATCTTCCATCATTAGGGGACTAAGGGCGGTTTCAGATTTCGAGTATGAATTCCAAATGGCACTTATGAATAGAAAACTTGATGATAAAATTGAGACTGTTTTCCTCATGCCGAGCGAAGAATATTCATATCTTACATCAACTATCATTAAGGTTGTCAGCAGCTTAAATGGTGATATTTCTTCATTAGTTCCGAGTCATGTAAACACATTATTAAAAAGTAGGTTTAAGGATAGAAAGGACTTTTAATTAGATGAAGCTTACAAAACGCGTATCATTAATAAAACCATCACCAACCCTTGCATTAGAAGCAGTAGCGAAGTCGATGAAGAAAGACGGCATAGATGTAATCAGTTTTAGTGCCGGTGAACCGGATTTCGATACCCCGGATGGGATTAAGATTGCTGCTATATCGGCAATTAACGATGGGTTCACTAAATATACCCCATCCTCCGGAATAATAGAACTCAGAAGGTCTGTTGCTGAAAGGCTGGCCAGGCAACACGGCCTTTTGTATAAACCTGAAGAGGTGCTTATATCATGTGGCGCCAAGCATAGCCTCTACAATCTTTCTATGGCTTTATTTGAGGAAGGAGATGAGATTATAATCCCGTCTCCCTATTGGGTTACCTATCCGGAGCAGATCCTGCTATGCGGTGCAAAACCAGTGATTGCCGGTACTCTTGAAGATGAAGGTTTTCTTCTCAAACCTGAGATCCTGGAGAGTCTAATTACTGATAAGACCAAAGGATTAATCCTAAACAGCCCTTCTAATCCTGTAGGGTCTGCATATGACAAAGATCACCTTGAAAAAATCGCCGGGATAGCAGTAAGGCACAATATTTATGTTATTTCAGATGAGATCTATGAGGGCATAGTTTATGATGGGTTCAAACATACAAGTATCGCATCATTAAACAGCGATATATTCAAGCTTACTGTTGTCATAAATGGCGTTTCAAAGTCTTATGCGATGACTGGCTGGAGAATAGGATATGCTGCCGGTCCCCGTGAAATTATTGAAGCAATGGGCAATATTCAAAGTCAGAGTACTTCAAACCCGACTTCAATATCTCAAAAGGCTGCACTTGAGGCACTGAGTGGTAAATATGAGGATTTCATTAGAGCAATGGTTGAGAGGTTCGACAAGAGGAGACATTATATCGTCAACAGGCTGCGGGGGATAGCCGGCATTTCCTGTTTCATGCCGATCGGGTCATTTTATGTATTTCCTAATATTTCCGGAATATTAGGCAGAAAATTTAACAATACTACAGTGGATTCATCTGTCAAGCTGGCAGAGTATTTCTTAAATGAGGCAAAAGTGGCCGCCGTACCCGGTGATGCGTTTGGCGCCCCGGGCTTTTTGAGGCTGTCATTTGCTACATCCATGGACAATATAGAAAAGGGACTCGACAGGCTTGAATCAGCAATAAAACAGCTTGTATAATTTTTTACTTACGGAGGTAATCTTCAAATGCCAATTTATGAATACAAGTGCGCTAAGTGCGGTCATAAAATAGAGATTATTCAGAAAATGAGTGACCAGCCTATAACCGTTTGCGAGAAATGTAATGGTTCGATGTCGAAGGTAATCTCTCCTGCTGGCCTGATGTTTAAAGGAAGTGGATGGTACGTAACAGACTATTCTTCAAAAGGTAAACCGCCTGCAGAGCCATCTAAGTCTATAAATGGTCAGAATAAGGTTTCAGAAAAGAAGGAAGATAAGAAGGAGGATAAACCTGCTGAAACTGCTTCATCAGCACCTGATAAAAAAGAACCGGCTACTTAAAATCCCTTCGCTGAAAGATTACTCCTGAAATAACCAATACAGCTGCAATATACAGGAAACCATAAAGGGTGACCATTATCATATAATTTGGAGAAACAAAAATTCCGTGAACCACCTTGCCTTTAACATTAAAGTTATCAAAATTCGGCAGCAGGTAATAAAATAAATCAATAAGACGTTCCAGATAAGTGCCAGGGAATTTGTCACCTAATAGTTTGAGTTCTTCAGTAAGATGGCCAATAAAATATACCGCTATTGTGAATATGGCACTTAAAGTTGATGAACTCGAAAAAGTAGAGAACATAAGTGCAAGTGCTGTCACAACCATCAACTCTATAAATATCAAATAAATAGCCTTCCAGATATCAAGATTAATGTTAGATAAATCATGCCCCCATCGAAGCTCATTTATAATAAGGATAAGATACAGACCTGCTCCCATAATTACTATATTTACCATTATAGTGACAAGAAGCCCAAGGTACTTCCCGGCAATAAACTGAAAGCGGTGCACTGGTTTAGAAAGTATGTTGTAAATTGTCTTTTTCTCGATCTCTTTAATTATTAGTCCTATCCCCAGGAATATAGCGATAAGCGCACCGAATATATTGATACTTCCGAGACCTATATCAATAATGATCTTTGACGGTTCACCCACTGTTAAGGTCGCAAGGAGGAGAGATACCATTATCATGAGGAGGGCAAAGAAGAGCAGGTTATAGAGAATCCGATCTCTGATGGCCTCTCTAAATGTATTTCTTGCTATAGTCAGTGCCTTCAAGAATTCCCTCCTCCTATCTTTTTCAAAAAGTGTTCTTCCAGGGTTTCACGATGAGGTATAACGGAGACGACCCTCCCCTTTCCATCCATTATCAGTTGCAATATTACATCAACTCTGTTTTCATCAGATACCCTTATTGCTGCATTCTCCCAGGTTTCATAGATTGAGAAACCCATAGCCTCCATATGTGCCAACATCTCCTTGCTGACATTCCTTGCATTAATTTCCACATATTTGACCTTCGCATCCATTATCTCATCCAACCTGCCTACGTTTACCAGTTCACCCTTCATAAGTATACCAACCCTGTCACAGATCATCTCAACATCAGGGATTATATGGGTGCTGAAAAAGACGGTCTTACCATCATCTTTAAGCCGCAGGATGATATCCCGTATTTCCTTCCTACCTATCGGATCAAGCCCGGACATAGGTTCATCAAGAACTATAAGGTCAGGCCTGTTAATCAATGCCTGGGCGATTCCTATCCTCTGGAGCATTCCTTTGGAAAATTTCCGAAGCTGGGTATCTGATGCATCTTCAAGTCCGACCAAATAGAGAAGATTGTCCATCCTCGCCCTTAAGTCATCTCTTTCCAATCCAAATAATTGTCCATAGAATCGCAGGAATTCCAGCGAGGTAAGATAGTCATAAAAATATGGCTGCTCAGGAAGGAATCCAATATGATTCTTTACTTCAATATCATTTGCTTCTTTATCTAATATCCATGCCTTTCCGGAAGTGGGATATATAAATCCCATAAGAATCTTAATAGTGGTTGTCTTACCTGCCCCATTAGGACCAAGAAAACCAAATATTTCACCTTCATTTACCTCAAGGCTAAGTCCTTTTAATGCAGCAACTCCCTTTCCCCTGAAACCAACCTTAAAGACCTTTGTCAAATTCTCCGTTTTTATAACGACCTTATCCATTTATCCCTCTGGCTGAGAATACAGACAACAAAAACTCATTGCCATTGCTTTGAACTCACACTTCTTCGTCTCATTGCTTCTTCTATTCATTGCTCATGGTTTCCCATACAACTTCATTCTCTCTTTAACCACACTGCTGTATACCCTCCCATCCTCAGGATTAAAATAGTAAAAGCCTCCAAATGGCTCATGAGGTAAGGAGGCAATAATCTCCTTTTCAACTAACTGCATCAGACTTTCAGGATTAGCTTTATAAATATCCTTATATCTTTTTACCGCAACTTCCAGAAATCCTGCATCTCTCTCCACCATTACCTCTTTTATTCTCTGATCTAAAGCCTCCCTGACATTCTCGTCCTTGGTTTCCTTATAGAAGTTAGATAGAAATTCAAGGGCTATTTCCGGGTCTCCTGCCTTCACATAAAGCCTTGCTGCAAGCTTTGGCAAATACGCAGGATTTCCTGGCAGTTCAGATGCCTTAGCCATATACTCAGCAGCCGTTTTGTAATCGTTAAGGTAGAAAAAATTGTTAAAGCCTATGTAAAAGGGTATCTGCCATACCTCTGGATTTTCCCTCATCCCTTTAATTAGTAATAAATTACTCTTCTCAGGCGCCTTCCCGAGCACTGAAAGGGTAACCCCGCCCAGTTGATAGGCATAGGCAAATTTAGGGTCGAGTGTGGTCACAACATCCAGGGCATGATATATCCAGTCATATCCATCCGGTGTAACCGTATCCTCTCCTATCAGCTGTATAGTCTTAAGCCAGATTAAATCCGCAATCACCTGCTCATATCCTAAAACCGCGGGCTTGAGATATTCCCCCCTGGGGAGTGTTACAAACTCTTCGATCTTTTTCTCTATACCCTTATGCACTATTATCTGATGCTGAACAAGATATATGGAAAATGCCAAAGCAGCTATCAGCGGAATCACAAAGGGATATTTAGCCTTTAACAGGAGAGCATGCATATATTCTCAATTCTTCCCCAAACAGGTTATACTTATATATAAGCTTTAGTACTGTCCATATCAATACCAATTCTGTAATTACCTGAAACCTGCCTGTTGATTGTAATGATTGTCTACGGTGTGGTAACGTCGTTCTGCAGGATGGTAAAACTTCTGTTCTGGTCATAGAGCCACTGATCAGTGGCGTTGTCTTTGTCTATGTTTCCAACAACAGCAGCAGAAAAAGTATTTATTGTCGCTACTGAACCTGGGTCTGAATAGTCAATGCCAGCTTCTGGTGCTGATGGGGTTCCCGGGGCAGCTATTCCATTATACCAATACCTGTAACGTGTTGTCTGTCTTGGTTGCCAGCCAACTCCGTTCCAGTCAGTGATATAAGTACTATATTCAGCCTTATAGGAAATAGCTAAATCACCTATTGCACCCAAGTTGGTCTTCAATTCAGCCTGTTTAGCCTTAGCCTGGTAACTGAGAACAGCACCAGTGGCCAAGGTAGCCAGAATACCAAGGATGGCTACAACGACCATCAACTCGATGAGGGTAAAACCATCTTGACGAAAATTCTTAACCATAACTTTCTTTATCTCTTTCAGCGTCAGCGTATAAAAAAGGGGCGACAATTACGAACGCCCCTTTTATGAGACAACATGCCGTCATATCTTTTCTCTTAACCACTGACATCATTTGTAGTGTTAGTCAATGCACGAAGTTGGTTATACTGCCATACATCACAAGTAGCATCGTTATCCACATCCCCATCGGCGACTGCAATAAATGTAGCAGCGGCAGCAACCGCAGCAGCATTTGCGGCCCCGGATGTAGCACAGTTTCCGGCAGTAGTATTTGCAGCTAACAGTAGAGCATTGTAAGAATAGCCGTAACGGGTTGCTCCCTGAGGTGCCCAACCCAATTGAGCTGCAGTGGCAATGTACGTATCGTTTTCGGTGCGCCATGCCTCAGCCGTCGTTCCTATGCCCCCAAGGTTGGTCTTAGCCTCACTCTGCTTCGACTTGGCTTGAAATCTCATAAAGTTTGGAATCGCTATGGCAGCCAAAATTCCAAGTATCGCAACCACGATCATTAATTCTATAAGGGTAAAACCCTTTTCCCTGTCCAGCTTCACTAACCTGCTAATCTTTCCTATCTTTAACATCTTTCCTTCCTCCTATTACCAATCCAAAGGACCGGTTTCTTTGTTGTTAAGCACTTATATCTGTCTCACCTCCTTTTTAAAATGTCATATCTTATTTGCCTAACGCCAGATGAATGCATTTTACATGCCTATTAGGGAAGACCATTAAAACATACAAGTTATTCCTTTATTATTAATGAGTTAGGCTAATTGTTATGAAGTTGATCTTATTAATACATGCACAGTAACGCTCTAACATATGACAAATTTTGTCATCATGAGTTAATTATTTGACGAGCGTCATAAGTCGTATGAAGGGTACTATGCCTAACGAATATCAGGTGTGGGCATTTCTATTTCAGGCTGGTGTGTGGATTTTTTTTTCATGAATTCTTCATACTTCATTTTTAATCTCTCTTCTTCAAATGGCTCACCAAACCCTGTCTCTCTGAATTTCTTTATCAATTTTTCGTTCTCAATATCAAGTTCAAGCGCCTTGATCCATTCTGCCCTCGCCTCACTCCTCATATTTTTTTCAAGATAGACATCACCAAGGTGCTCAAGGATAGTTGGATCTCCCGGCATTAATTGTGCAGCCATTTTCAGCTTTTCCAGGGCAGGCTCAATCAATCCCTTTTTATAGTAAGCCCATCCAAGACTGTCAACATATGCACCGTTATCCGGATTCTTATCAAGAGCCTTCAAGATCAATTCAAGCGCGAGATCGAGATTAATCCCCCTGTCGGCATAACTGTATCCAAGGTAATTCTGTGCATTGTCATTATCAGGATCCAGTTCAATGGTCTTTTCCATCTCCCTGACCATGTCATTAAACATATCAAGCTTATCGTAGACCACGCCAAGATTAAAGTGTATCGCAGCATTTTCAGGAATAATCTCTATCCCACTCAAGTATAGATCCTGTGCTTCCCTGAACCTCTTTTCCTGGGTATAAAGCATACCAAGTATCAGATATGCATTGGAACGTTTTGGGTCAAGCTCTATGGCCTTTTTTAGTATCTTTATGGCATTAACCTTGTCATTTTTCCTTGAAAGCACAAAGCCAAGGTGAATATGAGCATCAACATCAGAAGGCTCTAATTCAATTAGATTTGAATATACCTTCTCGGCATTTTCATAATCACCCGTCTCCTCATATAAATATCCGAGATATTCATGCATCCTCGTATCCCTTGGTCTCGCTGAAACCACTGTCAAAGCCTTTTGAATTGCCCTCGGATAGTCCTTAATTTCTTTATAAAGGTATGATAACTTAAAGAGCATGTCATAATCTCTTGGATTATGCTCAAGAGCAGTCTCTAACACTTTAATCGCACTCTCAAATTCCTTCTTCTGCGCATACAACTGCATTAGTTGAAGAGCAGCCTCGCGGCTGTATGGATTAACATCTGTCAGTATCTTCTTATAAATCCTCTCAGCATTACCTGAATCTTTTTCCTGCAGGTAGACTGCGGCCAGTTTTAGGTATGCCAACTCATAGTTATTCTTTTTTGAGATTGCCTTTTTATAATATCTCCTGGCCTCTCCCGTCTTTCCCTGTTCAGCATAAAGGTCCCCAAGATAGACATAGCCGGTCGGATTATTTCGGTCCAGGCTAATCCCCTGCCGTATTGATTCCTCAGCCTCATCAAACCTCTTCAGATTTGCCAGGGCCATACCCCTGTTTAAATAGACTTTAACTGAACCGTGCTCTTTTTCAATAAGTTGATTAAATGTCTTGACAGAATTCTCATAATCACCGGAATTAAAATACATCTCTGCCAATAAGAAGATAGCAGCGTCAGGACGCGGGGCCAGGGTAATCAACTTCTTCATACTCTCAATAGCATTGTCAATTTGACCTAATTTGGCCTGAAGTGCAGCAACACGACTTAAAATAAATAGAGAATTCTCATCATAAGAAAGTGCCGTCTCATATTTCTGAAGGGCCATTTTAAGATCCCCGTTCTGCTCATCCATAAAACCCTGAAGATAATTATAATATGCCTCCGGAGACGACACGCTCTGAACTTCCCGTGTTATCTCCTGCGGTTCATCACTCCTGACCGATGATATCTTCTTAACCGGCATACATGCATTAAGCAACATTAGTAAAGATATCATTGAAATTATTAATCGTATGACCATCTCATTCCTTTCCTGTCAAAATAATAATCAAACAAATATCTGTAATTTTCACTGACTATGAACCTTCTCAAGATTATCAAATTTAGTATATTTATCCAGGAAGGCAAGTTTCACCGATCCAATTGGACCATTTCTCTGTTTACCTATGATAATCTCTGCTATACCCCTGTTTTCTTCAGTCTGTTTATATACCTCTTCCCTGTTAATGAATAAAATAACATCAGCATCCTGTTCAATTGCTCCGGATTCACGCAGATCAGCGAGCATAGGTCTCCTGTCATGTCTCGATTCAACTGCACGATTCAATTGAGAAAGGGCTATTACAGGCACATTTAATTCCTTAGCAAGCGCCTTCAGGGACCTCGATATATCCGATATCTCCTGTTCGCGTGTATCAGAGCCGCCCCTTCTGCCGGCACTCCTCCCTCCCATGATCTGGAGGTAATCTACAATTATAAGGCTCAAACCATGCTCTGCTTTCAACCGCCGGGATTTGGCCTTTATTTCCAGGGCAGTAATTGCAGGTGTATCATCTACAAAAATAGCTGATTCTGATATACGACCGGCAGCGTTAGTCAATCTCGGCCAGTCAGATTTACTGATAAAACCGGACCTCAGCTTATGGGCATCTACCCGGGCTTCTGAACATAGTAATCTTGTAACGATCTGCTCCTTGGTCATCTCAAGGCTGAATATTGCAACAGGTTCTTTTTTTTCAATACCGGCATGCTGGGCTATGCATAAACAAAAAGCAGTTTTCCCCATGGATGGACGACCCGCAATTATAATCAGATCAGCTGGTTGAAACCCCGTTGTCATATTATCGAGGTCAATGAAACCTGAAGGAACACCTACTACACGACCCTTCTTCTCTGAAAGCTTCTCGATTGTCTCAAAGCTGTCTTTAATTATGTCTTTTATATGGATGAAAGACCGTTTGATTTTATTTTCTGATATGCTAAATATAGAGTTTTCAGCAAAGTCGAGGAGATCATCAACATCCTGAAGGTTCTCATAGCCCCTCGTAACAATCTCAGTAGCTGTGTTGATTAAATTTCTGAGCAGTGATTTCTCTGAAACGATCTTTGCATGATATCTGATGTTGGCAGCTGTCGGAACTGTGTTTGAGAGCATTGAAAGATACGCTACTCCGCCTACTATCTCCACGTCATTCTTCTTTCGCAAATAATCTGTAAGCGTCACAAGGTCAATGGCCTCATTCTTTTCATTCAATTCGAGCATTGACATAAAAATTCTTTTGTGTGCCTCTTTATAGAAATCATTGGCATTTAAAATCTCAATTGCCTTATATATAGAACTGTTCTCTATCAGTATAGCTCCCAGAACAGATTGTTCGGCCTCAATATTCTGAGGAGGTACTTTAAACGTCGAGTCTTCTATATCTGTTGTATATGCTTCCATCTGCATCCCTGAAATATTCTACTTGCCGGTGATTAATTTACTGCTTTCGACATGCAGTTTTTTCCCTGTTTTAACATTTATGACAGTAAAATGCATATCGTCTTTTCCTTCAGTAATGATATTTTCAATATTATTATACACGGCGTATTCAGTTGCCATCTCGACAGTTTCCAACCCAGTGTCAGAAATCACTTTATTTCCTGCATTCCTTAATGCCCTGGATATCTCAATAGAATTGTCTCTGGATCCATTACGTAAGAAGACCAGGTAATTGATGCTGTCATCCGGCAAGGTTACTCCATACCTTTTTTCTTTAGCCATAATAATTGATTCTACATCAATAGCAAATCCTGTAGACGGACAATCAAGGCCAAACTTACCGATTAAATTGTCATATCTGCCTCCCCGCCCGAGAGGATAGGCAACACCATCATGAAATATCTCAAAAAACAATCCTGTATAATAGTCAATTCCCCTGATCTCGCATAAATCTATTAAAACATGTTCTTTAAGACCATATGAACATAATGTCTCATAAATTTCCTTCAAGTTTATTAAGGCTTCTTTTGATTCAGCGTTCTGAATAACGCCCTCAGCCCTGTCAAACACTCCTTCACTGCCAAAAAGTTTCAACACATCCAGGGCTTCATTCTTCACCGACTTTTCTGCTCCGGCATGATCAAGCACTGAGGCAATACGGCAACCGTCCTTTTTTGAAATTGCATCCCTCAAGGAGTTCTCAAAGTCCGGCGGCATTGACCCGTGTAGTAATTTCTTAAGATAATTCACTATCCCTGAGAGGTAGCCGGCGTGACTGATTACAACTTTGAAATCTTTAATCCCGAATTCCTTTATAGACTCCGAGGCAACAGAAATAATCTCTGCATCTGCAGCCGCAGATGCAACTCCCGCAAGTTCACAACCTGCCTGAAACATCTCCCGTTCCAATCCGGCATGAGATTCCTCATACCGGAATACATTTCCGTAGTAACAAAGCCTTAATGGTTTCGGTTCATCTGACAGAATGCCTGCAACCATCCTGGCCACCTGAGGAGTAATATCAGGTCTTAACAAAATCAATCTGCCACTGTCACGGTCTACAAATTTATAACTCTTTTCCAATAAAGTACTGTTTAGCCCCCTCGAAAGGACATCAAGGTATTCAAAGACTGGAGGGATTACTTCCCTGTAACCCCATTTAATAAAGGTAGCAAGCACAGTGTCCTGTACATGCCGCCTGAGCAGTGCACTGGCTGGTAAATGGGTTGACATCCCGCAAGGGGTCGAGGTACTGGACGGCTGGATGCTTATTTTCATAACAATCTATATTATAAAGGAATATTCAACTAATTCTGTATAATTAAATTATATTAAACATAACATTTTAAAACTCTAATTGCAATCTTGAAAGGCAGGATAAAGGTGATGATTCTGTCATAGGTTGAGTAAGTCACTCTGAACTGGTTAAATGGTCTACATGAGATGCTGAAACCTGTTCAACAAAACAGGTTTTTTCGTTCACCGAGTGGTAATGGAAAAAACAAATACTCAGCGTAACACCGGGAATGCGACTTTTGAAGCGTCGTCACAGTTTAATCTGCTTTACTGACAATACATTTGGCAGCTTTTGCATCTGTGCCAGGAGCTCCGGTGAAACAGGAGAGTCTATACTTATTACGGATAAGACCTTTCCACCAGGGACATCTCTTCCAAATTGCATGCGTGCAATATTAATATTTTGTTGTCCAAGGATTGAGCCTATATTTCCGACTACTCCAGGCTTATCTACGTTAGATAAAACAATCATATATCCTTCAGGTACAACTTCCAGCGGATATCCATTTATTTCAATAATTCGAGGATCTCTCCTGCTGAAGAGCGCACCCCTGGCCTCATTGAGGCCTGTATTTGTCTTCACTTTGATGGTAATGAGACTGATATAATCCCCTGCATCCCGGTTCTTCGACTCCTCAACTCCAATCCCCCTCTCCTGCGCAATTATTGGTGCGTTCACATAGTTTACGGAATCTTCCAAAATCGGAGTTAATAATCCTTTAAGTGCAGCTATAGTAAGAGGGGCTGTTGATAATTCGGCAACTTTTCCACGGTACTCTATACTTACCTTTTCTATAGCGCCTTCACTTATGCTTGCCTGAAAAGCACCCAGCTTCTCAGCAAGAGCAATATATGGCTGAAGCTTCGGCAACACATCAGGTGAAACAGATGGGAAGTTTGCAGCATTCCTTATTACACCCTTCGTGAGGTAATCAACTATCTGCTCAGCTATGGCTAACGCCACATTTTCCTGTGCCTCTGTCGTCGAGGCGCCAAGGTGAGGCGTACAGACAAAATTATCAAGGGAAAGAAGCGGGTTCTGTGCATCTACCGGCTCCTGCACAAACACATCAAATGCCGCGCCACCTATTTTATTTGATTTTAATCCATCATAAAGAGCCGTTTCATCAACGATGCCCCCGCGCGCACAATTTACAATAAGAACACCGTCCTTCATCTTATTTATTGCCTCTGTACTTATAAGATTCTTTGTCTCGGCTGTCAGCGGAGTGTGTATGGTAATAAAGTCCGAACGGCTATAGATCTCATCGAGGGATGCCAGTTCGACACCCATTTTTTGCGCATTTTCCTGAGTTAAATAGGGGTCGAATGCAAGGACATTCATTAAGAGACCCTGCCCCAGTTTGGCAACATGACCGCCAACCCGGCCCATGCCCACTATACCTAAAGTCTTATTGAAGAACTCCTGTCCTGTAAATTTGTTCTTCTCCCACTTGCCGCCCTTTGTAGAGGCTGTCGCCTGTGGTATCAGGCGTACAAGAGAGAGCAGCATGGCAATTGCATGTTCCGCTGTGGTAACTGTATTGCCGCCAGGGGTATTCATGACGACAACACCTTTTTTTGTGGACGCTGGAACGTCAATGTTGTCCAGACCGGCACCGGCCCTGCCGACAACCTTGAGTTTTTTTGCTGCGTTAACTACGTCTGAAGTAACTTTAGTTGCACTGCGTACAACAAGACCTTCATATTCACCTATAATATTGATTAATTCAGACGGGCTTAACTTGGTTTTTACATCCACCGTTAGACCGGCGTTTCTCAGTATTTCTACACCCTTATCAGATATGCTGTCGCTGACCAGTACCCGCATTGCGTAATATCTTACACGATCCTAATCCCCTTCTTTGAGGCCTCAGATCTTAAGAAAGACCTCCTCTGCCCTTCTCAAACCGCTTCCAAGTTCACCTGGATAACCCATTTCTTTCAATACCATCTCGGTAGCAGCTATTGCCGTTATAACATCAAACTTGTCACAGTAACCCATATGAGATATCCTGAATATCTTCCCTTTCAGATGATCCTGACCTCCAGCTGCAGTAATGCCGTGCCTCTCCCTCAACCTCTTGTATATCTGCTGGCCGTCGAAACCTTCAGGTGACTTAACTGCAGTAACAGCATCACTCGGTGATGACTTTGGCAATAATTCAAGACCAAAACCCTTCATTCCCTCTCTTGTTGCTGTAGCAAGAAGCTTGTGCCTTGCAAATATGTTTTCCAAACCCTCTTCTCTCAATGATTTAAGCACCTGCTGAAGCCCGATAATCAGTGAAACAGCAGGGGTATAAGCAGTAGTATTCTTCTTTATATTATCCCGTTCCTTTTTAAAGTCAAAGTAGAACCTGGGACACTTAGCAGTCTCATTCTTCTTCCAGGCCTTTTCACTAACACTTGCAAAGGCAAGACCCGGCGGCAGCATCAATGCCTTTTGAGATCCGGTTATAAGGATATCTATTCCCCATTCATCCGGTCTTAAGTCAAAGACACCAAGGGCAGTGATTGCATCTACTACGAAGATCGTCTCAGGATAATTCTTAACTATCTCACCAATTGCCTTTACGTCATGAGCCACACCGGTTGATGTCTCACTTGCCTGAACATACACTGCTTTTATTGATGTATCTTTCTTAAGAAGATCAGAGATAACCGTTGGATCAACCGCATCACCCCATTCAACTTTGATCTCATCAGCTATAATTCCAAATGCCTTGCATATCTTTCCCCATCTCTCACCAAACTTACCTCCATTAACTGTGATGACCTTATCTCCCGGTGTTAGAAAGTTTGAGACAGATCCTTCCATTGCACCTGTACCGCTTGATGCAAGTATCAGGACATCACTACTGGTCTGAAATAACCACCTAAGACCAGAGCTGACCTCCTCCATTACAGGTGTAAAATCAGGAGAACGGTGATGAATCATAGGATGTGCCATTCTTAGGAGGACTTCAGGCGGCACTTGTGTCGGGCCTGGCGCTAATAAATATTTTTTATTCATGGGTCGGTAATCTATCATGGTTAGGATTTGCTTGTCAAGTATTTTAATGTCTCTTTTGCCGCCCTCTGTTCAGCCTCTTTCTTATTCTTCCCAATCCCCAAACCCAATACCTCACCATTAATTAAAAGTTCAACCTCAAAGGTCTTTTTGTGATCAGGCCCCATCTCCTTTGAGACCCTGTAAGAGGGCAACTCCAGATCATGCCCCTGACAGTATTCCTGAAGATCCGTTTTATAATCAAGGCTGATGCCCTCGCGAGTAGCTGTTTGAATCTGAGCAACAAAGACCATCCTTACAAAACGATCAGCAGCAGGTAATCCACCGTCAAAATATATGGCTGCAATAATAGCCTCCAGTGCATTTGCGAGCAAAGACTCTTTTTTTCTACCGCCTGTATGCTCTTCACCCCTCCCAAGCAGCAGGTATTCACCGATATCAAGCTCAGATGCTATCTTTGATAATGATGGTTCGCTAACCATCATAGATTTAAATTTAGACAGCTCCCCTTCCTGATATTGTGGAAAATTCTCAACAAGGTATGAACTTATTGAAAGGTCCAGGACTGCATCACCAAGGAATTCCAGGCGCTCGTTGTCTTTAGCGTTCAGGTCCGGGTTTTCATTAACATACGACTTATGTGTAACGGCCTCCTTGAGAAGGTCAATATTCATGAAGTTATATGAAAGTCTCTTTTCAAGATCTCTCATCTGTTCATCTTTCATATACTTTAACCTTTGAATTTCCTGAAGAGGATACAAGCATTGGTACCGCCAAAACCGAAGGAGTTTGAAAGTACAACATTTACATTGATTGTGCGGGATTTGTTCGGAACATAGTCCAGATCACATTCTGGATCAGGATTCTCATAATTGATGGTGGGAGGAATTACTCCGCGTTCAATGGATAATAATGAGAATACAGCCTCTATACCGCCTGCTGCCCCCAATAAGTGTCCAGTCATAGACTTTGTAGAACTGACCGGGATATCGTAAGACTTTTTCCCAAAGACGGCCTTAATTGCAGATGATTCATTTTCGTCATTAAACTTTGTAGATGTGCCGTGGGCATTGATATAAGAGATGTCGTCAGGGCTCAAGTCTGCATCTTTAAGTGTTACCTTCATACAGCGCTCTGCTCCAACCCCTTCAGGGGCAGGTGAGGTTATGTGGTACGCATCACCTGTCATTCCATACCCACACACTTCAGCATATATCCTGGCCCCCCGTTTCTCTGCAAAGGTCAACTCTTCCAGTATTACAACTCCTGCACCCTCACCTATTACAAAACCATCTCTCATAGCATCAAACGGACGACTTGCCTTCTCAGGCTCATTATTTCTAACCGATAGTGCGCGCATGGCACAAAATCCTCCGACTGCAAGGGGGCTTATCGTTGATTCAGTGCCTCCGGCAATCATTACATCGGCATCCCCGCGTTGTATTATTTTAAATGCATCTCCAATAGCATGCGTTCCGGTGGCACATGCCGTCACTACTGCTGAGTTGGGCCCCTTGGCGCCAACCATAATGGCTATATGGCCGGATACAAGATTTATTATTACCATCGGGATAAAAAAAGGGGTCAACTTTTTTATGCCCCCTTCAAGAAATTTTATATGATTGGATTCAATTGCAGGAAGGCCCCCAATTCCAGCCCCTACATATACACCTACCCTGTCAGCCGTTGCATCTGTAATCTCAAGTCTCGCATCTTCAACAGCCATCTTTGCAG
Organism: Nitrospirota bacterium; assembly: GCA_020846775.1. NCBI lineage: Bacteria > Pseudomonadati > Nitrospirota > Nitrospirota bacterium. The sequence continues at coordinate 27,214 of JADLDG010000023.1, read as the reverse complement.
CGGCAATACCGAACTGAATAAACCGGTCCATTTTCTTTATCTCTTTTTTCTCGATAAAGTCTACAGGATCGAAATCTTTTACCTCAGCGGCAATCTGAGAAGGCAGTTCTGATGGATCGAAACGTGTTATTCTGCCAATGCCTGATTTTCCTTCACAAAGGGATTGCCATGTTTTTTCCACCCCTGTTCCAAGGGGTGTAACAAGTCCTACGCCTGTTACTACTACGCGCCTTTTCAAGGCTACATCCTTTCTCTTATATAGTCCACTGAATTCTGTACAGTTATTATCTTTTCTGCATCTTCATCAGGTATTTCAATACTGAATTCCTCTTCAAAGGCCATAACCAGTTCCACAGTATCAAGTGAATCTGCCCCGAGATCTTCCACGAATGATGCATCCGGAGTTATTTCCTCCTCATCAACCCCAAGCTGTTCACCAACTATCTTCTTTACTTTCTCTTCTACTGACAATGCCACGATAAAATCACCTCCTTTTAAAATATATATTTTGTGATATTGGATATTCCTACATATACATACCGCCGTTAACATGTAAAACCTGACCTGTAATATACTTGGCTTCATCTGAAGCAAGAAATCTGACAGCATTAGCGACATCTTCAGGCATCCCAAGTTTACCCATAGGTATCTGACCCAGCAATGCAGTTGCAACATCTTCAGGAAGTTTTTTTGTCATATCTGTTTCAATAAAGCCTGGCGCAATGGCGTTTGCAGTAACACCCCTATTTGCATATTCCCGTGCAATGGATTTTGTAAATCCTATAATACCGGCTTTTGATGCAGCATAATTTGCCTGTCCGACATTACCCATTAGACCGACAATTGATGCAATACTAATAATCCTGCCATACTTGTTTTTTACCATCCCCTTTATCACCGACCTGGTGCTGTTAAATGTCCCAGTCAGATTTATTCTTATTACATCATCCCATTCATTGTCCTTCATTCGAAGGAGAAGGTTGTCCCGGGTTATTCCTGCGTTGTTGACAAGAATACTTATTTTACCAAACACCTTATTAGCCTCTGCTGCCGCATCCTCCATACTCGCAAAATCTCCCACATCTGCCTGCAGGGCTAAAACCCTTCTTCCTGTGCTTTCTCCGATCATCTTCATGGCAGATTGCAGTTCAGTAATGTTAATGTCTATACCTGCAATATCAACTCCACTCCTTGCCAGTGATTCGGCTATGGCATATCCAATACCCCGGCTTGCCCCGGTGATCAATGCAACTCTGCTCTCTGTCATGGATTCCCCAATCCCGCTCAAGTTTTCTCCATACTCTCCATATCCTCTACATTAAACAACTCTGCCGTCGTTTGCAACTCCCTTGCAATCCTCTTCTGCAACCCGGTCAGGACACGACCGGGACCAACCTCTATAAATGTATTAAATCCAGCATTAATGAGATACTGCATAGAATCATCCCATTTTACAGGGTTTGTCAATTGACGGAGAAGTGCATCTTTAATTTCATCTGAATCTTTAACCAGGCAAGAATCAACATTAGTAATTAACGGCATATTAAGGCTTGAAAATGCAATATTGTTAAGTACCTCTGATAATTTCTGAGAGGCCGGTTTCATAAGTGGTGAGTGCGATGGAACACTCACATTCAGAGGAATTACCTTCTTTGCCCCTTTACCTTTTGCTAATTCCATTGCCTTTTGAACTGCCCCTGAAGTACCTGCAATTACTATCTGCTCCGGGGTATTAAAATTAGCAGGTGTTACAATATCTTCACCGCTGGTAGTTGACAACTTACATATTTCAATGACATCAGACCTTGTTATCCCAAGCAATGCTGCCATCATGCCGCCTTCTTTTTGTACGGCATCCTGCATAAACCTGCCTCTTTTTTGTACTACAGGAAGCGCATCAGATAGAGGAAACCCACCTGCAGAAACAATTGCCGAGTACTCTCCAAGGCTATGGCCTGCAACAGCAGATGGAGTTATTTGTGCATTCGTCAAGACACTCCACGCTGCAATACTCGTGACTAAAATAGCAGGTTGAGTATATTCTGTCAAATTGATTTTATCACCGAAGTTATTAAAACATAACCCCTTTATGTCCCAATCGAGTATCCCCTCTGCAGCGTTGAAAACATCCCTTGCAGAAGAATAGTTGTCATACAGAGACTTCCCCATGCCAGAGTATTGTGAGCCCTGCCCTGGAAACAGGAATGCAATTTTCCTTACCATTTTATCAGCACCGCCCCCCACGTCAGACCGCCGCCAAATGCTTCAAGTAAGATATTATCACCATGCTTGACCCTGCCTTCTTTTACAGCTTCATCAAGCGCAATAGGGATTGATGCTGCCGAAGTATTGCCATAACGGTCAAGATTTATCATAAAACGTTCCATAGGAACATTAAGCTTTTTCCCAATTGCCTGGATTATCCTCAGATTAGCCTGATGCGGGATGAATAGTTTTATGTCGTCTGCCGTAAGACCATTATTCTTTAATACCTCATTTATTGAGCTGCTCATAGTGTTTACCGCAACTTTGAACGTCTCATTACCACGCATTTTAACGTATTGAAGCCTGTTATTTATCATATCCTCTCCTGGAGGGATGCGCGAACCGCCTCCTGGCACATAAAGCATATCCCACAATTCCCCGTCAGAGTAGAGATTAGATGATATAATTCCACTTCCGCCTGAATCGGATTTCAATACAACTGCACCTGCACCATCTCCGAATAGAATACAGGTATTTCTGTCAGTCCAGTCTATCACCTTGGAAAAGACATCAGAACCTACAACAAGCCCGGTATGATACATTCCAGACCTTATGTACTGGTCTGCTACAGATAATGCATAAATAAAACCGGAGCATGCTGCGGACAGATCAAATGCAAAAGCACCTTTAGCTCCAAGCCTGTTCTGAACAAGACATGCTGTGGATGGGAACAACATATCAGGCGTGACAGTAGCCACTATAATAAATTCAATATCTGAAGGTTTAATTCCTCCGTCTGTTATCGCTTTTTCAGCCGCAAAAAAAGCCAGGTCAGAAGCCGCTTCATCCTTTGAAGCGATCCTCCTTTCGCTTATACCTGTCCTTTCAACAATCCAGTCATCGGATGTATCTACCATCTCTTCAAGATCTTTATTCGAAAGAACCTTGTCTGGCAGGTAGGAACCTGTTCCTGCGATCCTGGAACGGATGACCATGCTAATTCACATCCTCCTTAAAATATGTCATTAACTCTGATACATCTTTCTGAAGATACTCGATAGTATGAACATCTGATAACCCAACTGACATTCCTATTGCATTCTTAATTGCCTTTGGAGAGGACCTGCCATGACATATTATGCAGACCCCGTTAACACCAAGCAATGGAGCGCCCCCATACTCTGCATAATCAACCTTCTTCTTAAAAGACGCGAATGCCTTCTTTAGCATGAGATACCCGATCTTTCCTGCAGGTGATTTTTTTATTTCACGCGACAACATTTTTCCCATTGTGTCAGCTACTGCTTCACTGATTTTGAGCGCTACGTTACCAATAAATCCATCACATACTATAACATCTGCTCTTCCTCTGTAAACATCCTTTCCTTCAACATTACCTATAAAATTAAGTGGACTATTTTTAAGATACACGAATGTCTCCTTGGTAAGCATGTTTCCCTTGGTATCTTCTTCTCCAATGCTTAATAATCCTATCCTCGGGTTTTCCTTTTTAAGCATCTTTACTGCATATGCATGCCCCATAATAGCAAACTGAAAAAGATGTTTGGGTTTACAATCGACGTTAGCTCCAACATCAAGCATTATAGCAACACCTTCGAGTGTAGGCAGGATAGTGGCAATTGCAGGTCTCTCAACTCCCTTTACAGGCCCCAATATCAGCAGGGATGCAGCCATAGTGGCGCCGCTATGGCCGGCGCTGACGACTGCTGAAGCCTTTTCGTCACGAACCAGCTTTGTAGCAATAATAATGGATGAATCTTTTTTCTTTCGAAGGACAGAGACCGGACTCTCATGCATTTCAACCCGTTGTGAAGCATGCGAGATAGTTATCGGCAGACCTGTAGTACGATGCTTTTCAAGTTCACACCTGAGTAGTTTTTCGTCGCCAACGAGTACTATCTCTGTATTGTACTCTCTTGCTGCCAAGACTGCACCCTCAACTTCTGCAGCCGGAGAGCTGTCTCCACCCATAGCGTCTAATGCAATCCTCATACTGATTTTCTACCGGTTATTTCTCGACAACGGCAACTACTTCCCGGCCTTTATATGTTCCGCAGGAAGGGCATACATGGTGAGCTAATTTTGTTTCCCGGCACTCCGGACACTGAACATATCCCGGCATTGCAAGTTTTTTGTGCGATCTCCTCTTGCCTCCCCTCGATTTGGATATTTTGTGTTTTGGATTAGGCATTGTATCAATCTCCTTGTTCAAATAGTTTCTTTATGACACTAAAGGGACTCTTCACTTCATCGTCCCTGCACTCGCAACTTGCTATATTCAGGTTTTGCCCGCATTTTGGGCAAAGACCACGGCAATCTCCTTTGCATAATGGATGCATCGGAGTTGATAGTATAACCTGCTCCCTGAAGATGTTATTCAACTCAACTTCATCCCCGGAATAGTGGTCTATATCCATATCTCCTTTTAGGAGAGCTGCTTCCTTATCAAGGTCAGAATTACTGAATGGCTGCTCCTGACAGTAAAAACTGGTATTTACCGGATAAGAGAATTCACCGGCACACCTGCTGCATGTAAGCTGCAGAGAAGTCCTTAGTGTTCCATCTACGAAGAAGACCCTCCCCTGCCGGGTAACCACAGCATCTATATGGACATTTTCATTCAGCATCAAATCCGGCGGCGATAAACCCAAACTACCGGCAGTTTCAATGCTGTGAATTTCAACACCTTCATCCGGGATTTTACTCACTATTATCTTCATAGAGGTATATACTGCCTTCTCCGGAAGAGTTTAAAAACCTTCTGACCGAATTTGAAATTATACAGAAATGACGAAGTCTTGTCAATTATATGAATGTATGTTTGATTAAACCTTTTTTAAAGCTTTGCGTGAATAAATAATCAGCGTTAGGACGGACAACAAAAAAACTACAAAGAAGATACCTGCTGACAGTGCAGGATTCAGAAAAAGGTATGCAATACCTATAACAGGAAACAGGGCATACCTGACAATCAACGGTGCAGGAGGATGTTTTTCTAATAACTCAGCAATGTGAGGACTGACTGAATAGTATGCTGCAACAAAGGCACGTCCGTGATTAAAAGTCATAAGGTAGTGGTCCCTGAAGTCCCGCAGGATTCGTACATAAGGAGAGCCTGAAGAACCGAATGCAGCGGTTGCAATAAAACACCGTTTGTCAGAACTGTCATTAATCGCTGGATTTATTTTAGGGTCCTGTGGAAGGTAAAATGCCTGAATCTCTGCGTCAGGACAACTATTGCCCAGTGCAGCCTTGTAACTGTAAGGAGCAGTCTCTGTAAGACCGGGGTCAATCAGGACTGAAGAAACCAGGAAAACCTCACTGTAATCAGAACCAAAACCATCCATTGAGAGACATCCTGACTTGTGCGTCTGATCTATTGCCAGATCATCCCTCTCAAATCCCTCTCCGTCACTCCTGACCTTAACAAGCATGGCTGCCCAGTTTATGCCATCAGAACCATCAAACTGAATAGTAAGTCTTTTATTATCATTGCCTGGCGGCAGAAAATGAATATAGTTTGCTCCAAGCTCATGGGGAGCTGAGGAGGAAGACACAGATGATGCCACTGGATATTCTTTGTGCTCTTTGGTCACTGCTGCCCTCCCATACTGTTTTCCCTCTTCATACCCTCCGTAGGTCTCACCAATATCAGCTACCGCGTTTAATGCAACAAATGCCCTGAATGCTGATTCAAAGTCAACCTGACCATACATTTCGGTGGCAAGAACATTTTTTATTGCGTCAATTCCGCCCTCATCCCTCTCCCATACACTCCTGACAAAATCTCTGTTTTTCAGATAAACATCTGTCAGATAAAGTATAAATATTACGTCACCATATTTATGGTCTGAATTTGAGCCTCCGTCATTCTTTAATGACAGCTCCGGACTCCTGAGCCACGATCTGATCCTCGCATAATAATTGTTAACTTCATCGTACACTGCTTCTTCCATCCAGGTTGCGCTTGCCTCAATCCACCAGTGATCAGAAGGAGAAGACCACCATTTATCAATTGAAGGATAACTGAACTGTATCGCATGGAAAAATTCATGAGCAGCAGTGATCTTAATCGTCTGGTCATCTGAGTATGAATTATTAACTACAATATAGGAATAGGGGACATGCTGATTATCATCTTTGCATATTTGAAAATAGTTTTTATCACAATATGTTACGGTTAAGCCCAGATAGTTGAAACCTAATGAAGGTGTCAGATCATCATCATTACCTGTCATTTTGTCTCTGGTGTTTGCAATATAGACATCAAACAGATACATTTCAGTGCCAGTCGGCTCAACGTATCCGAGATACTTTGTCTCATATGACCATACCTCTTCAAGATAATTAGCCCATTTGTCAACTAAATCTGGGACCCCAGAACATACAGATCCACTGTTAAACCCTGCTGAACATGAAATAATTTTGTCAGAGTCTGCCCCCCTGTCACCATTAAAAAGATTATTTCCCCATTCAATATTGAAGTGTTCAGTTTCAACCCAGTTTGGGAGTAAATGTGTACCACGGACAGATTTTATACTTCCAGGCGGTGTTTTAGGAAGGAATTGACTGTTCAGCTGCGCCGGTTTTGACAGAAAATATTTTGAAGCAATTTCTTTAAATTCGGGACTTAATTCACCCCATCTTTTTCTTATCCCCATTACCGTCATCGTTGCATCCTGCTTCATATCATTGTCTGAAAGAAACCGATGTAAGGTCTGATCACCGGCAGGGTTATCAAAGATTGAAGCCAGATGATTCAATTCAATACTTTCCGCTGCACTAAGATGACCTGAATTGAGATTAATCTCTCCTGAGGAAACAACAGGGGTAACTATTGAAATTATGAAAACTATTAAGGCTATTAGTGACGGCATAATAGGTTCACTATTTTAGCATAAATAACAAATAACAAAAGTTTTATCTAAAGTAAGTTTAGCGGGTTAAAGACTTTATTGAGGACTCAGGACCTTCTCAGAAACATTCCTGTAGGTTGGATCAATTTCGTATATCTCCTGGAACACGGTAAAGGCGTCATCTTTTTTGCCCAGCATTTCCAATATTTCACCAAGCTCATATTTTAATACAAGCTGACTCCGGACATCATAGCTGGGGTTTGTCAATGTCTCCATCAGAATATCTGCTGCCTCTGAATATTCACAAACATCTTTGTGGCATAGTGCAATCATAAAGGAAGCATCAGTAAATCTATCTTCGCCTGGCAAACATAATTTGAATTCCTCAATAGCCTCCTGACAAAGCCCCATCTCCTTATAGGCAATTCCAAGATTATAGTGAGTTTCATAATCCTCGGACCCAAGCTGTGATCTGATGCCATCCTGGAATTCATGAAAGAGATCATCAAAGCTCTTTATAATGGGTTCCTCCTCCTGAGCAAAAGGCCGGACCGGCTCTTCTATTTCTGCATCCTTCAAGACTTCCCCAAGATCAAAGAATGACGATGAAGGCCCATTGTCATCCGGTAAGATCTCTACCGCCGGAACAGCAGTGTCAGATTGAACACCTCGCAAATCAATCAGTCTCGCCGAGGCCTCCTGATTATCAGGACATACTAATAATATCTTTTTATATACAGCAGCAGCTTCATCAAACATTCCCTGCTGCGCATAAAATCCTGCCTCTTCCAGAAGCTCATTAATCTCAGCATGTACATGAGGAATCAGCTTATCTCTATACTCCTGTATTCTATGGTCATTAGGGTTAATCGCTATAGCTTCCTGGATCAACTCTACAATGCTGTCACCTTCATCCTCCTCTTCATATATTTTTAGAAGGATTAAACATTCTTCGATCGCCCTGGACACGTCGCCTGCAGCCTTATATGCATCTTTTAATCTAGAATGCGCAATCTTGCTATTCGGGTCAACACTCAGTGCGGACTGATATCCATCCACAGCCTTTTCAATAAGGCCATATTTCATAAATGCATCAGCTGACGCAAGTTGCTCCGATGTGTCAGTGGTAACTGAGAACACTTCAGAATTCTGAATTTCCGGCTCTGATTCCGGCTGTGTTTTAGCATACCCTTCTTTAGCCTCAAGTGAAGATGGATTTATTTCCAGTATCTTCTTATAATAATCAGCTGATTTTAAAATTTCTCCACTTTCGTAATAATATTTAGCGAGAAATAAACCCCTGTCCTCCACCTTATGTTTTTTATCCAATGCAACAGCCACGTCAAAGAGATTCTCATGTGCACATATTAAATCCGGGGTAATATCTATTGTCTTTTCAGCATATTCGAATGCCTTTTCAATGAGATTTCTCTCCAGGCAATCCCTGCTGAGACTGAGATATTCATCAGTCGCACGCTTTAAATCACCTTTATTTAACAAGATAGATCCAAGCAGGTCCCTGTATACTATCTGATCAGGATTATCATAAATGCGGTTTTTTATGATTTCTTCAGCCTCATCATACATTTTAGTCTTGTCATATATATCAATAAGTATTGAAAATGCCTCTTCCGAGTCAGGTGAACGCTCAAGTGCCTTTTTAACGAACGCCATGGCCTCCTCAAAATACCCATCCTGAAGACGAATCCTTCCTATTTTAATTAAGGTATCAACATTATCCGGGGCTACCCGCAGTATTAGTCTATATATACTCTCTGCCTCATCCCAGCGTCCTGACTCAACATGGACAGAGGCTACTTTGTTATATTCTTCAATAGCTTCACTAATCAAATCTTCTTTCAGATAGATATCCGCAATCTTAAGACGGACATTCAGGTTTGCCGGATCAAGGTCTGCGATCTTTCTGTAGACATCCAGTGCCTCTCTGACCTGGCCATCCTGCGAGTATAGCTTAGCAGCCGCCAAATAGTCTTCGCGGGCATTGCCGATAAGACCTCTTTCGCAGTTAAGGTTACCAAGTCTGATATAGATATCTTTGCTGGAAGGGACTATTTTAAGAATCTTTTTTAGTACAGCAATAGCTTTGAGGGCAAAACCTGATGACTCAAATATCTCAGCGGCCTTGACATAGTTAGCTATCGCATCGTCTTTTCCCTGCTCATTTGTCTGATATTTAAGATACATGTCTCCAATTGAATTATAGATATTAGCATCATTAGGATTATCAGTTAAGAGTTTTTTCCATTCATCTATAGCCTTCTGAATCTGGCCTCTGCCTGTATATTGCTGTGCAGTTTCTAAAATTTTACTCTTATCAATTGACAAGTGAATGCCTTCCTTTCATGAATATAAATCGTAAGACAATCACATTTTCTTTAGTTTAAATGATCAAGTTAAAAAAAAAGCCTCCTCAGCACTTAGCCGGGAGGCTCTTAAAACAATACTAAAAATACAAATTAATACATACCACCCATTCCACCACCTGGAGGCATGGCCGGCATCTTTTCCTTATCTTCAGGAATCTCTGATATCATCACTTCAGTCGTCAGCATAAGAGATGCAACGCTTGATGCATTCAGCAGAGCAACCCTCGTAACCTTTGTAGGGTCTATAATTCCTGCCTTTAACATGTCTACATACTCTTCTTTTGATGCATCAAATCCGAAGGTGCCCTTTTCGCGCTTGACACGCTCGACCACAACAGAACCTTCAAGTCCGGCATTATTAGCAATCTGACGGATAGGTTCTTCAAGAGACCTCCGAATAATATTGACGCCTATCTTTTGATCACCTTCGAGTTTCAGTTTATCCAGTGCTGAAATGGCGCGAAGAAGCGCTACTCCACCACCTGGAACTATACCCTCTTCCACTGCTGCTTTTGTGGCATGCAGTGCATCTTCAACTCTGGCCTTTTTCTCCTTCATCTCTGTCTCTGTTGATGCCCCAACATTTATCACGGCTACTCCACCCACTAATTTCGCAAGACGCTCCTGGAGTTTTTCTCTGTCATAATCAGATGAGGTTTCTTCAACCTGTGCCTTAATCTGTTTTACGCGACCCTGGATCTTGTCATGAGAACCGGCGCCCTCCACAATAGTAGTATTATCTTTATCTATTGTAACGCGTTTTGCACGTCCAAGATCCGTGATCTTTACATTCTCTAATTTGAGACCAATATCCTCTGAAATTACCTGACCGCCTGTAAGGATTGCAATATCCTCCAGCATAGCCTTTCTCCTGTCACCAAACCCAGGGGCCTTGACTGCAGAGCAATTCAATGTTCCCCTCAACTTATTAACAACTAATGTTGCGAGCGCTTCACCTTCTATATCCTCAGATATAATTAACAATGGTTTGCCCATCTTAGCAATCTGCTCAAGCACCGGAAGAAGATCCTTCATCGAGTTGATCTTTTTCTCATATATGAGAATCAATACATCTTCAAGTACCGCCTCCATCCTCTCATGATCAGTTACAAAGTATGGTGAGATATATCCCCTGTCAAACTGCATTCCCTCAACGACATCAAGAGAAGTTGCCATGGTCTTGGCTTCTTCTACTGTGATAACACCATCCTTACCTACCTTCTCCATTGCCTCAGCGATCAATTCGCCAATGGTAGTATCGTTATTTGCTGATATCGTCCCTATCTGGGCAATCTCCGAACGATCCTGACATGGTTTGCTCATCTTCTTTATCTCTTCTACAACTACCTCCACGGATTTATCTATACCCCGTTTAATCTCCATTGAATTAGCGCCGGCGGAGACATTCTTTGCCCCTTCTCTGAAGATTGCCTGTGCCAAGACAGTTGCCGTAGTAGTGCCATCGCCAGCTACATCGCTGGTCTTACTTGCCACTTCCTTGACGAGCTGCGCCCCCATATTTTCCCAGGGATCCTTGAGCTCTATCTCTTTAGCAACAGTAACTCCATCTTTTGTAATTGACGGCGCACCAAATTTCTTATCTAATAACGCATTACGTCCTTTTGGACCAAGGGTTACTTTCACTGCATCAGCCAGCTGATTAACACCTTTTAGAATGGCTGCCCTTGCGTCATCACCATACATTATCTGTTTAGGCATTCAACATCCCTCCTTTTTATAATAAAATTCCCATCTAACCTTCCAGTACGCCCAGGATATCCTCTTCTTTCAGAATCAGATACTCAGTACCATCAATGTTTGTCTTGGATCCGGAATATTTATCAAAGAGAATTGTATCTCCTGCCTTAATCTCTTTGACTTCACTACCTATAGCCTCGACTTTACCTTTCTGTGGTTTTTCTTTAGCAGTCTCCGGCAGATAAATCCCGCCTGCTGTCTTATCACCTTCTTCAGCATAACTGACAAATACGCGGTCCTTTAAGGGCCTGAATTTTTGGTTGATCTTTGTAGTTCCTGACATGTTTTCGCCTCCTTTCTTTGATTAAGTTGATGTTAAAAGCACAATGTTTGTGCTGCATTGACAAGGTTGATATATAATCACTATTTTGAAAAAGGCAAGTCCTGATATTATAAAATTTTAATTATTTTGAATATTAGAGACGGGTGTGACAACGCAGATTCAGGCGGTCTCCTTCTTACCGGCATCTTTCCCAATATTAACCAATTCCAATATAGCCATCTCTGCTGAATCGCCCAGTCTACGTCTCGTCCTGATAATCCGGGTATAACCACCTGACCTGTCAAGAAAACGAGGTGACAGCGACTCAAACAACTTTGTAACGACAGATTCACTCTTAATGTATGCAAGCGCCTGTCTCCTGTCATGAAGAGTTCCTCTCTTGCCAATTGTAATCATCTTCTCAGCAATCGGCCTGACCGTTTTTGCCTTGGCAAGCGTTGTCTCAATCCTGCCATGTTCCATCAGTGCAGTTACAAGGTTTCTGAATAATGACCTTCTATGTTTTGTATCCCTGCTTAATTGTTTTCCCGCATTTTTGTGTCTCATATCTTCTGCCCTTCGTCATTTTTAATAAGGCTGTCCACATCCATGCCAAATGCCAGCCCCATAGATATTAAAAGTTCCTTAATCTCATTAAGTGATTTTCTGCCAAAGTTCTTTGTCTCCAGCATCTCATTCTCTGTTCTTTTTACAAGATCCGCGAGTGTGTATATGTTGGCATTTTTAAGGCAATTGGCTGACCTTACAGACAACTCAAGTTCCTCCACACTCCGGAAAAGATTTTTTGCTGTATCAGACTTATTCCCTTCAATGACTTCCTCTCTCCCTGACGGAGATTCTTCTACACTTACCACATCATCTTTTTCATCTTCATCTATATCACCTTCAGCAAAAATATTCAAGTTATCCTTTACTATTCTTGCAGCATGATTAATAGCTTCGCCTGGTTTTATACTGCCGTCGGTCCAGACCTCCAGGATGAGACGATCATAGTCTGTTTGTTTTCCTACACGTGCATTTTCAATGCGTACATTAACGCGGGTAACTGGTGAAAATATAGAGTCTATCGGTATCACACCTATAGGCAGACCCTCTTCTTTATTACGTTCTGATGTAATGTAACCCCGCCCAAGCTTAACAGTCATTTCCATATCCAGCGCTGCATCTTTTTCTATCGTAGCTATTACAAGATCAGGTGTTAATATCTCAACATCTGCATCATGAATAATATCCCTGCCAAGCGCAGTGCCAGGGCCCTTTTTCTGAAGGTAAATCGTTTTTGGTTTATCAGTATACATCTTCAATCTAAGATTCTTTAATGTTAGAATAATGTCCGTTACATCTTCCTTTACCCCAGGGATAGCAGAAAACTCGTGAAGCACATTGTTTATTTTGACAGATGTTATGGCTGCGCCAACAATTGAGGATAATAGAACTCTTCTAAGCGAATTTCCAATAGTAACACCAAAGCCTCTTTCAAACGGCTCTGCGTAAAATTCTCCATATGTTGGTGTTAATGTATCGCTGTTTACTTCTAATTTTTTTGGAATCTGAAAGTCTTTAGTCCTTATTATCATTAGCTCCCCCTGAATAATATTTTCTTATATCAGTACCTTCGCTACTCCCGGGTAAATACACCCGGCTTATATGTAGTTACAGCCGCATTTACTTAGAGTAGAGCTCTACTATCAATTGCTCACTTATCGGCAACAGTATCTCATCTCTGGCCGGAAGTCCAGTTACACGTGCCCTGAAATTATCGCCTTCCACACCTAACCAGGACGGAATAGTTTTGTTTCCAAGGTTTGCAACGGCATCTTTTAATCTGACATCCTCACGGCTCTTTTCCTTTATCTCAATAATGTCACCTTCCTTAATCTGATATGACGGAAGATTGACTTTCTTCCCATTGACCAGGAAATGACCATGTCTAACTAATTGTCTTGCCTCATTTCGTGATTCAGCAAACCCTGACCTGAAGACCGCATTATCCAGTCTTCGCTCAAGCATTTGCAGCAACAATTCACCTGTAACCCCTTTTCTCTTAGATACCTTTGTAAAGTAACCTCTGAACTGTGCCTCCAAAAGACCATATACGCGCTTAACCTTTTGCTTTTCCCTCAACTGAATGCAGTAGTTGGTCGCTTTCGACCCCCTATGCGCACGCTGACCATGTACACCTGGAGGATAACCTCTCCTTTCAAAAGCACACTTTTCAGTCATACATCTACTGCCTTTAAAATATAACTTCATTCCTTCTCGTCTGCACATCCTGCAGACAGGACCGATGTATCTAGCCAACTAAGTCTCCCTCCTACACCCTTCTCCGCTTTGGCGGTCTGCAGCCATTATGAGGAATAGGTGTAACATCTTTGATTGCATTAATCTTTAATCCTGCTGCCTGAAGCGCCCTGATTGCAGACTCCCTACCGGCGCCAGGACCCGTAACAAGCACCTCGACATGACGTAATCCATGTTCCATGCCCTTTCTTGCAGCTGTCTCTGCAGCCTTCTGAGCAGCGAAAGGTGTGCTTTTCCTTGACCCTTTGAAACCTTCAGATCCAGCACTACACCAGGCTATTACATTTCCGCCAACGTCCGTTATAGTGACAATCGTATTATTGAAAGATGCCTGAACATGGGCAACTCCGGTCTGAATATTCTTTTTTTCCTTTTTCTTTGGTGTCTTTTTAGCCATTTCTATTGCCTCACTTAGTTTCTTTCTTCTTATTACCTATTGTACGACGCGGTCCCTTTCTGGTTCTCGCATTCGTTTTTGTTCTCTGTCCACGCAGAGGGAGAGACCGTCTATGCCTGCCTCCTCTATAACTTCCGATGTCAATAAGCCGTTTAATATTCATCGCAACCTTACGTCTGAGATCACCTTCGACTGTAAAGTTCTTATCTATTTCATCCCTGATCGCAGTTACTTCCTCTTCTGTAAGATCTTTGACCTTCTTGTTCAAATCAATATTAGCTGCAGCCAGTATCTTCCTGGATGCACTGCGACCGATGCCAAAAATGTAAGTCAGGCCAACTTCTACTCTCTTAACACCCGGTAAATCAACTCCTTCTATTCTTGCCAATTTGTAATCCCCTCTTTAATTAAGTCAGTTTTTTGCTTTAACATATTGCATATTACTTCCTGACTTATGATTATAAAATCCGTTCTTACCCCTGCCTCTGTTTATGTCTTGAATTTGAACAGAGAATGCGTAATGTTCCCTTGCGTCTTATAATCTTACATTTAATACACATTTTTTTTACAGATGATCTGACTTTCATGATGAAGCTCCTCTCTAATCAGCTACTTGAAGCGATATACAATTCGCCCTCTTGTCAGGTCATAGGGAGATAGTTCTATCGTTACCTTATCGCCTGGCAGAATTTTAATAAAATGCATCCTCATCTTCCCTGAAACATGGGCTAATACTTTGTGCCCGTTATCCAATGTAACTTTAAACATTGCATTAGGCAGCGTCTCTATGATTGTACCCTGTACCTCAATTGAATCTTCTTTTGCCATTTTTATGAATTATCTTGATATTTTAAATAAGTAAATTAAATATTATAGCATACTCAATATCTCATGACCATCCCCTGTAATCGCCACGGTATGTTCAAAATGTGCAGAACGACATTTGTCTATGGTTACAGCTGTCCACCCATTATCCAGAACAACCAGGTCACTGCTGCCGGCATTTACCATAGGCTCTATTGCCAGCACCATCCCGGCCTTCAATCTTGGGCCCTTTCCCCGTTCGCCATAATTCGGAACCGGCGGATCTTCATGAAGGGAACTCCCTATTCCGTGACCCACAAAATCTCTTACAACCGAGAAACCTTCTTTTTCTACATAATCCTGAATGGAGCAGGATATATCAGACACCCTGTTGCCTGTTTCTGCAAGCTCCAATGCCTTATACAGCGATTTCTCAGTCACATCCAGAAGCCTCTTGCTTTCGCTATCTACTTCATCAACCGGTACAGTAATTGCTGCATCACCATAATACCCATCAAGCAGGACTCCTATATCAATGCTAACGATGTCACCATCCTTTAATTCTCTTGTTGATGGAATTCCATGCACTATTTCTTCATTTACTGATATGCACGTCGCACTCGGGTAACCCTTGTATCCTTTAAAAGCAGGTTTCCCGCCATGTTTAATTATAAAATCCTCTGCGATTCTATCCAATTCCCTTGTCGTTATCCCGGATCGCACCTTTTTTTTTAACTCATCAAGCGCCCCGGCAACAATTATACAGGATGCCCTTATCTTTTCAATCTCTTTCCGGGACTTAATAATTATCATATTCTAAAGCATGGAACAAATTAAATCAAATACACCCGCAATGTCTCCATTCGCGTCTACCCTTTTTAACGTCCCACGTTCTTTATAATACGAAATAAGTGGTTCTGTACTTTCCCTGTATACCATCATCCTCTTTCTGACAGTTTCTTCCTGATCATCTTTTCTCTGAACCAGCCGGCCGCCACAACTGTCGCAGACTCCTTCTTTCTTTGGCAAATTATAATGCAAGTTAAATGTTTTCTGGCATCCCTCACAACTCCTTCTTCCGCTTAGCCTCTTTACAACATCCTCTTCTGCAGCCTCAAGACTCAGGACATGGTCAATTTTGGAATTATTTTTGCTTAACATCATATCCAATGCCGACGCCTGTTGAATGGTCCGCGGGAATCCGTCAAGTATCCAACCAGAGACACAATCACTCATCCTCAACCGCTCTTCTACTATCCCGATAACAACCTCGTCAGGCACGAGTTTACCACTATCCATATATGATCTGGCTTGTATGCCAAGTTCAGTCCCATTTTGTATCGCCTCACGCAGCATATCCCCTGTGGATATCTGCGGAATGCCATATTTTTCAGCAAGCTTCCATGCCTGAGTACCCTTGCCTACACCTGGCGGTCCTAACAGTATAAAATTCATGCTGACCTTCTACCATCCATGTCTTTCCACTTTCTTATCATATAAACAGTGAGCTGAACTCATTTTAACATTATTTCAGCATCACCTGAGATCTGCAAAGACTTTATGATCTACCACGACCCCTTGTTCTTGACCCGTCCTTTTTTCAGAAAACCTTCGTAGTTCCTGCTTATCATATGTGTCTCAATCTGCTGTGCAGTGTCCATGGCAACTACAATAACAATCAGCACTGACGTACCTCCAAAGTAAAACGGCACATGTGCATAAGCTACGAGAAGTTCCGGCAGTATTGATACGGCAGTTAAATAGAGGGCGCCAATTAATGTAAGCCTCGACATTACCTTGTATATGTAGTCTGACGTCCTCTGTCCGGGCCTTATACCAGGAATAAATCCTCCATATTTCTTCATATTATCTGCCATATCAACAGGATTTAAGACAACAGCTGTATAAAAATAGCAGAAGAATATTATCAGCACTGCATAAAGGAACGTGTATAGAAATGATCCCGGAGCAAATTGATTGGCGATTGAGTTAACCCAGGGAACTGCAATAAACCCTGCAACCATAGCTGGAAATGCTATTAGTGAAGATGCAAAAATGGGAGGTATTACACCTGCCGTATTTAATTTAAGCGGGATGTGTGTACTCTGTCCTCCATATACCTTTCTGCCCACAACACGTTTGGCATACTGCACAGGTATCTTCCTTTTTGCACTCTCAATATATACGACTACAGCAGTAACAGCAAGTATCATAATAGCTACTATTATTAACAAGAAGGCGCCAATCTGACCTGCGATGTAAAGCCTGAATGTGTTTATTGCAGCCTGAGGTATATTGGCAATAATACCTGCGAAGATAATAATTGATATACCATTTCCAATTCCACGTTCATTGATCTGTTCACCAAGCCACATGACAAAGATAGTGCCTGTCGTAAGGGTAAGTACTGTCATCAAGCGAAATGACCATCCAGGGGTTTGAATAAACATCCCATTCTGCATACCTTCCAGACCTACAGCAATACCGAATGATTGAATAAAACTTATTAAAACCGTCAGATATCTGGTATATTGTGTAATGGTGCGACGCCCGCTCTCGCCCTCCTTGGCCAGATTTGCCAGTGTAGGTATAACTACAGTAAGCAACTGCAGGATAATAGACGCAGATATATAAGGCATGATGCCCAGTGCAAATATTGAAAGTTTTGACAGGGCACCGCCGGAGAATATATCAAAAAATCCCATGAGTGCACCACCCTTGTCACGCAAAAACTGACTTAGTGCGGCGCCATTGATTCCAGGAGTCGGGGTATGGGCTCCAAGACGGTAAATTGCAAGTAACCCAAATGTGAAAAGGATCCTGCTTCTCAGCTCTTCAATCTTTAATACATTCTTAATACTGTTGACTATTCTATCGAACACTTAAATTACCTCTGCAGTTCCACCGGCACTCAAAATCATCTCTACAGCCTTCCTGCTGAATTTATTTGCCTGTACAGACAGTGGCTTGCTTATCTCTCCGCGGCTGAGGATCTTGACTGCATCTGCAGATCGTTTAATAATACCCTTACCTGAAAGGGTCTCTGGTGTTACGGCTTCTCCTGCATGAAAATATTTTTCCAGGGTATCAAGATTAACCACATCGTACCTGATTTTAAAAGGATTATTAAAACCTCTCTTGATCAACCTTCTATGTAGCGGCATCTGACCGCCTTCAAATCCAGGCCCCTTTCCTCCGCCTGATCGGGCAAGCTGTCCCTTATGTCCCTTTGTAGATGTCTTGCCGTGGCCTGATCCCGGCCCCCTGCCTACTATTTTACGTTTCTTTTTAGCGCCCTTTGCAGGTCTTAACTCATTTAGCTTCATCTACCCCCTCCGACACCTCCACAAGATGTTTTATCTTCCAAACCATTCCTCTTATTTCCGGTGTATCTTCCCTTAGAACTGTATGCCCAATGCGCCTCAATCCCAATGCCTTAATTGTCAATCTATGTTTTTCAGGAGTCCCTATACCACTCCTTACCTGTTTTATTTCAATCTTTTTCATTATTTTCTCCGGATAATTCAGGGGTTATCGCCTGCGACTATTGCACACTTCCAATTGCTGCTTCGCGTAATTTAATGACTTCCTCCGGCACCCTTAATAATTTTAAGCCTTCTAAAGTGGCACGTACGACATTAAAAGGATTTCCACTTCCAAGAGACTTACATAATACGTTTTGTACACCGGCAACTTCCATCATCGCCCTGACTGCCCCACCGGCAATTATCCCGGTTCCTGATGAAGCCGGCCTGATGACCACTGCCTCTGCACCAAAATGTCCAATGATCTCATGAGGCACAGTAGTATTAGTTAAAGGAAATCTTACAAGATTTTTCTTGGCATGTTCCATGGCCTTCCGTATCGCCTCCGGTACTTCGGCTGCCTTGCCCTTACCAAATCCGACACATCCGTTTTCATCACCAATAACAACGAGGGCACTGAAGCTAAACCTCCTGCCGCCTTTAACGACTTTTGCAACGCGATTTATGTGAACAACTTTATCCTTTAAAGTAAGCTCATCTGGATTAATCTTCTTCAAGACACCCCCCATAATCAATTAAGCAATATTAAAATTCCAGTCCGCTTTCCCTTGCGCCATCTGCAAGAGATTTAATATTGCCATGATACCTGTAACCACTGCGATCAAATACTACTACTTTTATGCCACGTTCCACTGCCCTTGTTCCAATTAACGCACCAACTTTTCTTGATATCTCACAGTTGACATTTTCAGTCCGAATCGCTTCCTCAATGGATGATGCACTCGCGAGTGTGTGACCCTTCATATCATCAATAATCTGGGCATATATGTAGCGGTTACTCTTGTATACACACAACCTGGGCCTCTCCTGCGTTCCCGCAATCTTTTTTCTGACCCTCTTATGTCGTTTTTCCCGCAAATCTTCCTTAGACAACGTCCTCCTCCTTATTTCTTACCGGTCTTTCCGGCCTTTCTTACTATTCGCTCATTCTTATACTTTATTCCCTTGCCTTTATATGGTTCAGGTAAACGCATTCCGCGTATATTGGCGGCTACCTGACCTAATAACTCCTTGTCAGACCCCTTAAGGGTTATAACAGTCTGTTTATCAATAGCGGCGTCAATCCCGTCAGGAAGTGGATAAATAACCTGATGAGAGAAACCCAAATTCAGCATTATGTTTCTGCCCTGCATAGCTGACTTGTAACCAACACCGCTGATCTCAAGCACCTTTTCATATCCGTTTGTTACACCTTCCACCATATTGGATATGAGCGTTCTTGTAAGGCCATGAAGAGATCTGTATTGTTTTTCATTCCCAACAGATGCCACTGTGACTGTACCTTCATGATTTGTAATATTTACATCTCTTGAGAATGTTCTCTGTAAACTACCCTTAGGTCCCTTAACAGATACAATATTACTTTCTACTTTAACTTCTACCCCTTTGGGTATTGCTATAGGTTTCTTACCAATCCTCGACACTTTGTTTACCCCTTAGTATTTTTTACCAAACATAACACAAAACTTCACCGCCTACTTTATCTTTCCGTGCTTCTTTATCTGAAAGAAGTCCCCTCGAAGTCGAAAGTATGGCTATCCCAATCCCTCCTATTACCCGGGGGACCTCATCTTTACCTACATAAACCCTGCATCCTGGTTTACTGATACGTTTTAAACCTGTAATGACCGGGGCATCATTCCGGTTGTACCTCAACTGTACAGATATCTTTTTATCTTTACCTTCTCCATCAACGTTGTAATTTTGAACAAAACCACTTTCTTTAAGAATCCTCGCCATCTCAAGTTTCAACTTAGATATAGGTATATCAACAGCTGAATGCTTTTGATTACTCGCATTCCTGATTCTGGTCAACATGTCTGCTATTGGATCTGTCATTACCATATTAAATTACTCCAAATTAATAGGATTCCAAACCGTTAGAATCCAGGTCATCAACACTTATTTATGTTTACCTCATTACCCATTGCTTTACACTCATTGCTTCTTATGTTACCAGCTCGACTTAATCACGCCCGGGATATTACCCAACAGGCTATTAGACCTGAAACATATACGGCACATCTGAAATTTCCGCAAAAACGCCCTTGATCTGCCGCACAACGGACATCGGTTATATTTGCGGACCTTAAACTTGGGATCCAGTTTTGATTTTGCTATCAGAGACTTCTTTGCCACATTCCCTCCATCAGTAACGTCATTTCCTAAACGGCATCCCCATCAATCTCAACAGGGCCTTACCCTCATTGTCATTCTCAGCGCTTGTAACTATTGTGATATCAAATCCATGAACAAATGTCACAGTCTCATACTTTATCTCCGGGAAAATTATCTGTTCTTTCAAACCCAGTGTATAATTTCCCATACCATCAAAGGAATTTCCATTAATCCCCCTGAAATCCCTGATTCTCGGCAATGCTATACTGATTAATCTGTCCAGGAACTCATACATTCTGTTTCCCCTGAGGGTAACTTTGCAGCCTATTGGCATTCCTTCTCGAAGTTTATAGCTGGCAATAGCCTTCTTCGACTTTGTTACCAGTGGCTGCTGCCCGCAAATCTGTTTCAGCTCTTCAACCACACCATCCAGCATTTTAACATTTTGAACGGCCTCTCCAATTCCGGCGTTGACTACAATCTTCTTGATATGAGGCGCCCTGACAGGATTTTCATAAGAAAACTCCTGAATAAGTGCCGGAATAACCTCTTTCTGATATTTTTCCTTTAACCTTGGCAAACTATTTTTTATTTGACCTTTTCCCATAATATACCTTTATTCAAGTACGACGTTAACTAATCAATGATCTCCCTGCACTTCTTACAATAACGCAGCTTCTTATCATCACCGACCTGCACCCCTACCCTGGTTGCCTTACTGCATTTTGGACAAACCATGGATACGTTGGATATATGCATGCGGCCTTCTCTTTCAATGATACCGCCTTCTTTAATCTTCTGCGAAGGCTTCATGTGTTTCTTGATCATATTTATCTGCTCAACCAGCACATACCGACTGCCTTTTGAGGACAATACCCTTAGTACCTTCCCCCTCTTTCCTTTTTCTCTGCCGTAAATGGCCTCTACTGTATCACCTTTTTTTATTCTTAACTGCATTACACCACCTCCGGAGCAAGAGAAATAATCTTCATAAATTTCTTCCATCTCAGTTCTCTGGCAACGGGGCCGAATATTCTTGTACCGATCGGTTCACCCTGGGCATTAATAAGAACCGCAGCATTCTTGTCAAATCTGATGTAGGATCCATCATCACGGCGAATGCTGTCAACAGACCTCACAATTACTGCCTTCGCAACCTGCCCTTTCTTGGCAGTTCCATCAGGGATTGCCTCCTTAACACTAACAACAATAACATCCCCAATGCCGGCATATCTCCTGTTGGATCCACCCATTACTCTAATACACATCACTTTCTTTGCACCTGAGTTATCTGCAACTTCTAACACTGTTCTTGGCTGAATCATATAATTTCCTATTCCCCTGCCTGACTGCTTTCAAGTATGTCAACAACTGTCCAATGTTTATCTTTACTTATAGGTCTTGTCTCTATTATCTTCACCTTGTCACCTGCATGACACTTGTTTTCTTCATCATGAGCCTTAAACTTCATACGCATCTTGACTACTTTACCGTATTTTGGATGCTTGTACAGATTTTCAACCAATACCGTTACAGTCTTATTCATCTTGTCGCTTACGACCTTACCCACGAATTCTTTGCGCCTCTTCACAACCATTACCCCTCCGCCTTTCGCTGCTGCGCCACAGTCTTAATCCTTGCTATTTCTCTCTTTACATTTCTAATGCGCATCGGGTTTTCAAGACTGCCGCCGACAGCCTGCTGAAACCTGAGATTAAACATCTCTCTCTTTAATTCAGTCTCACGTCCCTTAAGCTCTTCTATTGTGGCAGCGAGCAGTTCTGTCATCTTCATATTATATCCCCGCCTCTTTCTATGAATTTAGTCGCAACAGGAAGCTTATGTGCAGCAAGTCTCAATGCCTCTTTCGCGACCTCCTTACTAACACCATCCATCTCATATAATATACGACCCGGAAGTACAACTGCTACCCACCCCTCAACAGGTCCCTTGCCTTTTCCCATTCTTGTCTCAGCCGGCTTCTTTGTTACAGGCTTATCCGGGAATATCCTGATCCACACCTTACCGCCACGTTTAACATGCCGTGTAATAGCGATACGGGCAGCCTCTATCTGCCTTGCAGTAATCAACCCCGGTTCCAGAGTCTTGATGCCGAATGTTCCGAAACTAAGTTCGGCCCCTCTCGTTGCCTTTCCGTTCATGCGACCTTTCTGAACCTTTCTGTGCTTTATCTTCTTAGGCGCTAACACCAGCTATATCCTCCCTGTCAGAAAGTACCTCACCTTTATATATCCATACCTTTATGCCTATCTGGCCGTACGTAGTCTTAGCCTCGGCAAATCCGTAGTCAATATCAGCCCTCAGAGTATGAAGCGGAACCTGACCTTCACGATACCACTCTGTCCTTGCAATTTCAGAACCTGCCAAACGACCGGAGCATTGTATCTTTATTCCCTGTGCACCAAACCTCATTGCTGAGGCAACGCTCTTCTTCATTGCCCTTCTGAAGGCTATTCTTTTTACCAGCTGAGATGCAATGTTCTCTGCAACAAGCTGTGAATCTATCTCCGGTTTCTTGATCTCAAGTATATTTACTGAGATCTGCTTACCTGTAAGGGCTTCTAAGTCCTTCTTCAGCTTATCTACCTCTGCTCCCTTTCGGCCAATAATTATTCCTGGTCTGGCAGTATGAATGTTGACCTTGGCAGTCTGCGTAGAACGTTCAATTCCAATCATTGATACTCCAGCGTGAGCAAGCTTGCTTTTGACAAGGTTTCTCACCTTCAGGTCCTCATGCAGCAATGCTGCATATCCGCGCTCTGCATACCACCTGGAATTCCATAACTTTATATACCCTAACCTGAAACCAATCGGATGAACCTTCTGTCCCAATCTAACCCCTCCCTTTACCTTAACGACGCTTAGCTGCCTCTATTGTAGACAGGACAACTGTTATATGACTCATATGCTTCTTTCTGCTCATTCCCTTGCCCATCGGGCCCGCCTTAAACCTTTTAAGCGCCGGTCCATGATCTACAAAGGCACTGCTGATAACCAGCTCATCTACATCGCCAATATTTTTCTGTCTGGCATTTGCTATAGCTGATTTCAGTACTTTATCAATCGTAAAAGATGCATGCTGAGGAAGAAATTTAAGTATATTAAGCGCCTCTCCCACATTCTTGCCTCGGACAAGATTCATCACCCGCCTGGCCTTCCTTGGCGCCACTCTCGCATATCTTAATATTGCTTTAGATTCCATAAAATTAACAACTCCCCTTATTAACTAAATAATCTCCCCAAACTCATTACTAACTACTCATGGCTCATTGCTTCTTAACGCTCATCGCTTCTTCAAACTTATCACTATTTTAATGAGGTAGATTTCTCCGTCTTACCGCCTGAGTGCCCCTTAAACGATCTGGTAGGGGAAAACTCTCCAAGCTTGTGACCAATCATATTGTCAGTTACGTAGACCGGGATAAACTTTTTCCCGTTGTGAACTGCTATGGTATGTCCTATCATTTCCGGGATTATAGTTGACCGTCTTGACCATGTCTTTAATATCTTTTTCTCTCCTCCGCGATTCATATTTTCAATTTTCTTTGAAAGATGAGAATCTATAAAAGGACCTTTTTTGACAGAACGTGCCATTTACCTTACTTCCTCCGCTTGATAATTAACTTGCCAGTTGTCTTATTCCTGCGAGTCTTATAGCCCTTTGTCGGCTTACCCCATGGCGTGCATGGATGTCTGCCTCCGGAGGTCTTACCCTCACCGCCGCCATGCGGATGGTCAACCGGATTCATAGCAACTCCCCTTACATGAGGTCTCTTGCCAAGCCACCTGGATCTTCCAGCCTTGCCTATAGAGACGTTGAAATGCTCTATGTTTCCGACCTGACCAAGGGTAGCCATACACCTCGCATGCACCATCCTTATCTCACCGGACCCCAGCCTGACCGTCACATAATCACCTTCCTTGGCCATAAGCTGAACTGCAGCGCCGGCACTTCTCGCAAGCTTCGCACCCCGGCCCGGTAATAGTTCAATATTGTGAATCATCGTTCCCAATGGAATATTTGATAATGGAAGTGCATTACCTACCCTTATCTCACTTTCCGGTCCTGAACTGAGCTGATCACCAACCTTCAATCCTTCGGGACATACAATATACCTCTTTTCACCATCAGCATAATGAAGTAATGCAATCCTTGCAGTCCTGTTAGGATCATACTCTATCGCCGCTACTTTAGCAGGTATAGATATCTTGTCACGCTTGAAGTCAATCTTTCTGTAGAGCTGCCTGTGTCCGCCACCCTTATGATCAGCAGTAATACGCCCATTATTATTCCTGCCTCCATATCGCTTCTTTGATGAAACCAACGACTTCTCAGGCGTTGATTTCGTAATCTCATCAAACGTAAGGCTTGTCTTCCCCCTTACACCTGGAGACGTCGGTTTAAACTTTTTTAGTCCCATAATTTACGCACCCTCAAATATTGCCAATTTCTCCCCTTTTCTCAGGGTAACCACTGCCTTCTTCTTTCCCGGCATTATACCTTCAAATTTACCAAGTCTTTTTTTCTTACCCGGCATATTTATCAGATTAACTTTTTCAACCTTTACTTTAAGTAATTCTTCAACTGCCCGCTTAACCTGTATCTTGTTAGCATACGAATTTACAATAAACAGCACCTTGTTCATTTCCTCTCTCAGCATGGTACTCCGTTCCGTAATAATCGGATAGCAGATTATGTCATGGATATCAATATTCATGACCACACCTCAGCTACTTTCTCGATACCATTTTTTGTTATAATAAGGTTCTTATATTTCAAGAGATCATATACATTTATCTGCACAACATCCATAACAACAACCCCGGGAAGATTACGCCCACCCCTGTATACCAACTCGTTTTGACTGTCACATACAATCAAGGTACTACCAGTAACATTCAGCCTGCGAAGGAGAGATACTACCTCTTTTGTCCTGCCATCCTTTATACCAAATGCATCAATAATCGTTAAGTTCTTATCTTTCAGCTTTGATGCAAGGGCACTGCATAGCGCAAGCCTGCCCTTCTTTCTTGGCATACTATACGAGTAGTCGCGTGGATGCGGACCAAAGACAATACCACCACCGACCCATACCGGAGACCTGGATGATCCTGCCCTGGCCCTCCCGGAGCCTTTCTGTTTCCATGGCTTTTTCCCACCGCCGCTTACAAACGATCTCGTCTTGGTGGAATGAGTTCCCTGCCTCTGATTATTTAATGACAGAGTTACCGCCTCGTGCAAAAGCGCCTCATTTACAGGCTGGCCAAAAATCTTCTCATCAAGATCAACATTGCCTACGACATTATTATTTAAATCTACAACTGGTTCCTGTAACATAATCTCCCACACTCGCTTTTCTTGTAAGTTATCTGCTCTTTACAGCTTTTTTTACATACACTATAGATCCCTTGCTGCCAGGTATCGCACCCCTTATCAAAAGAAGGTTATCCTCCTTACGAACCCCAACTACCTCGAGATTCTGAATAGTGCGCCTCTTACTCCCCATATGACCCGGAAGCTTTTTGTTTTTCCTGACCCTTGACGGATAGGCGCTGCATCCTATAGACCCAGGTGCCCTGTGAAACATGGATCCGTGAGTTGCCGGACCACCTGCAAACTTATGTCTCTTCATAACCCCCTGAAATCCTTTTCCTTTGGTCACACCACTTACATCAACCATATCGCCTTCCTGAAATACCTCTACAGTCAACTCCTGCCCTGGCGTTAGCGCCGCCATATCACCGCTAAATTCAACTAAATATCTTGAAGGAGCAGCGCCATGCTTTTTGTAATGACCCAACACAGGCTTTGTAAGATGTTTTTCCTTTGCATCCTTGAACGCTACCTGAGCAGACTCATATCCATCTTTTTCAATGGTCTTCTTCCTGATAACCCTGCATGGCCCGGCTTCAACCACTGTTACAGGTATTACACGTCCATCTGCTGCAAAAATCTGAGCCATTCCGTGTTTTATTCCAATCAGTCCATTAATCATTTTGGTTTCTATCTTTCTAAATTCATGCTGATATCGAGTCAGCCGTTTTTATAATTTTATCTCCACATCAACACCAGCTGATATATCTAACTTCATTAATGCATCTGCTGTTTCCGGAGTCGGTTCATAAATATCTATAAGCCGTTTATGTGTCCGCATCTCGAACTGCTCACGCGACTTCTTATCCACGTGCGGCGACCTGAGAACAGTAAACTTGTTAATACTAGTTGGCAGAGGGATAGGACCCGACACCCTTGCGCCGGTCCGTTTTGCTGTCTCAACAATCTCCGCTGCAGACTGATCAAGCAATTTATAATCATATCCCTTTAACCTTATCCGTATCTTCTGACCTATTGCCATTTCATCTTTTTCCTTTATTAATGCTGAATGTCCCTACTTTACTCGATCACCTTGGTTACGACCCCTGCCCCTACAGTCTTTCCGCCCTCGCGAACGGCAAACCTCAAACCCTCAGTCATGGCTATAGGGGTTATCAAATCCCCTTCCACTGTTATATTATCC